>CAZNQN010000160.1:0-4405 GCA_964574925.1 uncultured Phycisphaeraceae bacterium
AGCCGGGATGCCGCCCCTCGCTCCGGCAGGCCGATGTCGCCCGCCTCCGAAGCCAATCCGACCGTCCCGCAGGCGGAGACCGCCGAGCCGGTCGGTTCGGACCTGTCCCCGGCCGTGGACGAATCCTCGCCCGGCAGAAGCGCCCCCCCGCTTGCCGACAGCCTGATGGCGAAGCAACGAACCGCCGTCGCCGACGTCTACCGCCGGTTTGGAGAGAAGGTCCGCGAGGTGCTGGGCAAGCGGATCACGCTCGTCGAATCGCCGCATTTTCTGATCTGGACCGACTGGAGCGCCCGCGACCGCGGACGACTTCCGGACTGGTGCGAGGCGATGTACGCCGCCCTCTGCCGGCAGTTCGGCATCGACCCCACCGAGCCGGTCTTCCCCGCCGGGTGTCCGCTGTTCTGCTTCGAGTCGGAAAAGCGGTTCCGCCGCTTCGCGCGCGAGTTCGACGGATACGGCGGTCTCGACGCCGTCGGGTATACCCGTTCGATTCCCGAGAATGGCCACGTCCACGTCGTGCTCCTGCGCAAGGGGCGGACACCGGAAGACTTCGACCGCTTCGCCTGCACGCTGGTGCACGAGGGCACGCACGCATTCCTGCACCGCTTGTTCACCACCCGGCTGATCCCCCACTGGGTCAACGAGGGCATCGCGGAGATGATGACCGAGCGGGTGCTGGGCGATCGCTGCCCGGCGGGCGAAAAGGCCGACCTGCTCGCCCGCCAGTACGCCCGCTATGATTGGCCCGTCGGCGACTGGGTCCGCCGCGCCGGACCGATCGAGGTGCACGAATATCCTCTGGCGTGCAGCCTGGTGACCTTCCTCGAAGGGCAGGGTACGGAACGGTTCCGCGCGTTTGTCCGCGATCTGAAAAACGGGGAGAGCCTCGAAGCCGCCCTCGCCCGCCGCTACGACGGCTGGTCGATGGAGACGTTCCTGCGGAGGTGGCGGGAGCACGTCCGTCGGGACGGTTCCCCGGCGAAACCTTAAGCGAGGTCGGCGTCTCGTTCCCGCCGGTCGCTGAGCAGGGCGGGAAAGGTCACCGAGCGACACGCCGATTCATGGGCCGGCGGACGTTTCGCCGACGTAGAAGACAAGTTCCTCCGGCGGAGATCGACCGACCGTGCATCCGACATCGCGCAGAACGCTGTTCAATGCCATCCGCGTGATCATCTGCGTGCTGGCGCTGTGGCTGGTGGCGCGCGGTGTGGCCCTGCGCGATCGGGTGACGCTTCGCACGGGCGAGACGCTCGTCGGTTACGTTGTGGAGACGGGCGATCCGCTTGTGCTGCGCCTGTCGGACGGGACGCGGCGTTCGATCCCCGCGGACGCCCTGGCCGTGGACGATCAGGGGCAACCGCGTGTGGAGCTGGGTTTGTGGACGGCAGTCGCCGGCAGCCGCCACGACCTGCTCGCCCTGGCGGTGCTGATCTTTCTGCCGGTAGGTTTCTTGCAGGGCGTCCGACTGCGCGTCCTCCTGCGGGTGCAATCCATCGACGTGGGGCTTTGGGACTGTGTCAAACTTTCCTTCGCGGGCAATTTCCTGAACTTCGCCACCCCGCTCGGTTCCAATGCCGGCGACGTGGCCAAGGCCTACTTCATCACCACCCACACCCACCGCAAGACCGAAGCCGCCTCCACCATTGCCTTCGATCGCGCCATCGGTTTGACGACGCTCGTGATCTGCGTGGCGCTGATCGCCTTCCTCAGCGGGGCGGAACGCCTGCGTCTGGTCCGACCCTATGTGCTGGGCTTCCTGATCCTCGCAGCGGCGGCGGTCGCGTTGTATTTCTCCCCCGCCGTCCGCCGTCGCCTCCGACCGGGGCGGTGGCTGGAACGTCTTCCCGCCCACGAACAGCTCCGGCGGATCGACCAGGCCGCCCGCACGCTGGCAGGGCACCTGCCGGCGCTGGCGCTGTCGTGGCTGATCACGCTGCTGCTCCAGGTGCTGGCGATCGGGGCGTATTACACGGTCGCCCTGGCCGTCGGCATGGAGGGCGGATGGTCACGGGTGCTGGAATACTATGCCTATTTCTATGCCGGGGCGGTGATCCAGGCCCTGCCCGGTCCGCCGCAGGGGCTCGGCACCGTCGAACTCGCCTACCGCTATTTCTTCGCCCCCTACGGCAGCGCGTCGCAGATCGTCTCCATGGCCCTTCTGGGGCGGATCGTCGTACTGGTCTGCGCCCTGCCCGGATTGTGGATCACGATGACCGGCGCCTATCGACCGCGCGAAGGCGACGCCGACGCGCGGACCGTCTCCGCCGATGCGGAGGCAACCGGTCGTTCGAACGATGCGACGGCGCGCGAGCTGGAACGAAACGGCGCCTCCTCCCGTACGCACGTCTTCTAACCTTCGTCGTTTCACCGCGGATCGTCGCACCATTATGGGATGCGCGCGCGTCGTGAAGTCCCGTGTCCTCCGCACCGACAGGAAAGGGACGGACCGTCTGCGAACAGGGTCCGGAAACGAAACGGGACGCGATGCTTCACGAATCCACCCACAGGAAGACCGACGAGGTCCTCGTCACCGCCTGCGCGCGGAACACACCGGCCGAGATCCACCACCGCACCACGGCGGACGCGGTCACCGTCGCCCGCACGCGCCTGATGGGCGTGGACGAAGAGGAAGGGCAACTGCTGGCCGAAGTGCCCCGCTGCGCCTCGCCCGGATCGCGCATCCCCGTGGACGCGCCCGTCTCGGTGCATTTCAGTCTCGACCGGACCCGCTATCGTTTCGTCAGCGCCATTGTCGACGACCGCCGTCGCATCCGCCTCAACGAGCACCGCACCGTACCCGGCATCGCCCTCCGCCTGCCCGACGAGGTGGAACGCTCCCAGCGGCGCAGCGCCTTGCGCATTCTCACCATCCGCTACGACCCGATCCTCGTCGTGCTCGCCCCGCCGCATCCCGAACATCCCGAAGCATGTGCCGTCGACGGACCGGCATTCCGAACCTGGATGGTGGATCTTTCCATGGGCGGCATGGGCGTGCTGGTGGACACGCACGTGCTGCCCACCGCGCGCACGGGGGAAACCTTCTACGCCCTCTTTCGCCTGCCGCAGGAGCAAGAGCCGTTCTGTCCGCGTGTGGTCGTCCGACACGTCCGACCGGCGCGTAGCGGCGATTCGCTCCGCGTGGGACTGGCCTTTCAAAACTGGCGACCTCGCGCCCTGCGCCGGGATCAGCAGCGCATCGCCCGTTTCGTCGCCCGGCACGAACGCGACATGCTCAGGAGAAGACGAGGACACGTGGAATGACGCCCTCCGCCCCGGTCGAGCTTCGCCCGCGTTTCATCAGCCATACGGCCGTCCGCGCCGTCCTCGCCCGCGCCGTCGACGAGCGGGTGGAGGTCCGCTGGCGTCCGCTGGGCGGGACGATCGCCACCGGCCGGTCGGCCCGACTCGTTCATGCCGACGGCGAGTCGGTCACCCTCGAGGCGGACGAAGCGACGGGCGACGACGAAATGATCGCCGGCGAGACGACGGTGCTGGTTCGCCTGACGGTCGACGGCGTGTCCTATCGCTTCGAAACGCGCTATCTCGACCGGCGGATCGAAGAGGGCGCGTGCTGGATGCGGCTGCGCAGACCCAAGGTGTTGCTGCTGGTCGATCGCCGCCGCCGACCGCGATGCCGATTGCATCGCCCCACCCTGGTGACGCTGCAATCCCAGTCCCGCCCGGACGCCTGGTGGTGCCAGGCGGTGATGCTCAACGTCAGTCCCGACGGGCTGGCGTGTCGGATGCCGACCGCGGCCGCCTCCCAGCTTCAACCCGGAGACCGCCTCTGGGCCCGCTTCCGCCTGGACGGCGTGGAGCGGAGTTTCGTCTTCGACGCCCGCGTGGTCAGCGTGATCGAGGCGGGGGAACCGCAGCGAAGCGTCGTCGGCCTGGCGTTTCTCGAATCACCCCAGGGAAGCGACCTGCGTGAGGCGCTCGACGCGGCCTTGCGCGACCGGATGGAGATGGAGGAAACCCGATGAGCGCGACCAAGACGATGGACGGACCCCGGTTGGAAGAAGTCCTGCAAGAGGCCATCACCCGCAACCGCCCGATCGTGCTGACGCATCACAGCCCCGGCGGATGGCGCACGTTCAAGTCGAGTTTCCTGTCCGGATCGTCCTCGCGGCGGCGCATCTGGATCAAACCGCCGACCTTTTCCGCCGGCGTGCAGGCGGCCCCGCCCCAGCCGGGCGATCGCGTCGGCGTCACCTTCCGCGTCGGACACAAGAAATGCGGCTTCGGCACGACCCTCGAACCGGGGCTCGACCGGGAAGAACAATCGGGCACCCTGGTGCTGCGCTGGCCGGAACGGCTTCAGCAGCTTCAGCGGCGGGTGTTCGAGCGGGTGGCGCTGCCGCCCGCTCTGATCGTCCCCGTCCGCTTCTGGCGGGAACCGGCG
>CAZNQN010000160.1:4415-6103 GCA_964574925.1 uncultured Phycisphaeraceae bacterium
ATACAGGGTCCGATTCAGCTCGCCGCAGAGCCGATGCAGCTGCGCTTCGCGCTGCACGCCGACCAGGAACGATGCCTGCAGCGTCGCCATCAGCAGGGCGGCCGCGACTCCTTTGCCCGCGACGTCCGCCACGGGCAACTGGAAGACATCTCGCTGGGCGGGATGCGGGTTCGGGTGGCCGGCTCCCGCGACGTCGAGGTGGGGGCGACCTACCGCTGCGCCTTCGCCCCCCGCGAAGGGAAACCGCCCATCGTGCTCGACGCCCTGGTGCGTCACCGCGAGGCGACCGAGGGCGCCCGCGCTTCCATCGGATTCCAGTTCGTCGGGCTGGAATGCGTCCCCGACGGCGAGCGGATCACCGAACGACTCACCCGTGCCATCGCCCAGTTCCAGCGGGCCCGCTCCCGCAAAGGACGCCCCCCGCGCCGCCGCTCCGGAAACCGCTCTGAGCGCGACCGCGGCGACGGTTCACAGGCGTGATCTTTTGCACGGGGAGGTTTCGATCGATTCATCCGCGCCGCTGTTCCTACGGCTGGATGATCCCTTCGCGGATCGCGAAACGGGCGAGTTCCACCCGGTTGTGCAGGCCCAGTTTGGCCATCAGGTTCGTGCAGTGCGTCTCGACCGTCTTGACGCTGATGTGGAGCTGAGCGGCGATCTCTTTCTGCGTGTGCCCGCGGGCGATGCCGCGGAGGATTTCCAGCTCTCTCGGCGTCAGCGACGCCAGACGGGACCGCCCCGGATGCTGGAGGGGCACCTCGTCCACGGATTTCGCCGCCTGTTTCTGGATGACGGGGGAGTAGTACCGCTCGCCGCGGGCGACCGCCCGGATCGCTTCCGTCAGCACGCCCGGCGGGTCCATCTTCGTCACGAACCCGTGACCTTTCACAGCCTGGACCTGCTCCACGAACCGCTCGTGCGGAAACGCGCTGACGAACAGCACCCGCGTGCGGGGGGAAAAGGCCTGGATCCGCCGCGTGGCCTCGAAGCTGTCCAGACCGGGCATCTCGATGTCCATCAGCACCACGTCCACGGGGGTCTTCTGGACGAGGGCGACGGCGTCGCCCGCATCCGCCGCCTTGCCCACCACGTCGAAATCATGTTCTTTCCGGAGACGATCGGCCAGCGCCTCCCGAATCAGCGCATGATCGTCGACCACCAGGATCCGAATCGCCTTCGACATCCCGTCTCCCCCTGTCATTTGGGCGCGGCGCCTCTCCTTCTACTCCGATCGGGGCGCTCATGTTCCGGTTTTCCTCTTTCTGCATTGACGCTTCCCCGTCGGGCTCGTTAACGTGCTCGGAGATGTTTTGGAATCGACCATGCGGTTCCACCGGCCCGTATTCGGAACGTGGGTCACGTTCGTTTCTATCATCGGCCGGTTCACGCTGATCGACTGGAGCGGAAAACGGATGAAATCAAGAGTGACATACATACGTCACCGTATGTTAAAGCATGGCCGAACACGCCCCGTGTTCAAGCGCGACTGAGCGCCTGTTCCGGGGAACGAGAATATCGAAGCGTCGAAAGGAAAGAGGTCCCGGTCGGAGCGTGATACTCCCGGCGACGACTGGGGCGAGTTCAGATGATGATTTCTCTACAGTCAACGTGCCGGAAGAGGTTGGGTAAACGTAACAGAAAACCATCCCCGGCAGGACCAGATCGTTATGCCTTGATCGTACGGAACG
>CAZNQN010000161.1:0-6093 GCA_964574925.1 uncultured Phycisphaeraceae bacterium
GACTGGATTATCGCGCCATCGCGGCCGTCCTGGGGTGTGCGGAGGGGACGGTGGCCTCGCGGCTCAACCGGGCCAGGACCCGCCTCCGCCAACAATTGCAGGCCGGATACGGTCGAGAGGAAGAAACCTCCGATCCCGTGCATCAAAAGAGGTAGACGGCGCACCATGCCGGTCGGACCGGCGGAACGGATGACGACACCATGAACTGCGACACGATCCGCGATCGACTCGGACGCTACCTCGACGGAGAGCTCCCGGCGGAAACCGTCGGCGCCGCGGGCGCCGTGACCGCCCCGCCCGGCTTGTGGGAGGCGGTAGAAGCACACCTGGACGGCGACCGCGCCCACCGCACGCCCTTCCGTCGCGCATGGTGGACGCGCGGCGCATGGGGCGCCCTCGCCGCCGTGATCGCCCTGTCGTTTCTGTTCGGCGTCTTCGGCACGCCCTCGCGCGACACGGAAGCCACCGCTTCTTCCGTCGATTTCCGCGTCCTGCTCGACACCCTGCCGCTCGATCCGCAGCGGGCGTTCCGCAAGTTTCTCATCCGTTACGAAGCCCGTCCGGTCAGCCCCGCCGAGGCCCGCCGCGCCGCCGCTTCCCTTCGCTTCGACGTCCCGGAGATGCTCCCCGGCGGTTTCCGGCTTCAGCAGGTCTACCTGCTTCGGTTCGGCGACTATCCCGGCGTGGCCGCCGCCTACGACCGCCACGGCGAGTTCCTCGCCGCCGTCTTCCATCCCCCCGTCAATCACGAGCGCTTCGGGCCCTATACGGGGCAACCGTGCGTGATCGGTTCGCACTGCGGCCACAAGGTCGAAATCGGCGAATGGAAGCTCGTTCACCTCACCGATCCGACCACGTGCCACTGCGTCCTCAGCCGCCTGGATGAGAAGACCGAGCTGCCCGCCATTCTAAGCGCCATCGCCTCCCCGCCGGCCGACGCCCCGACGCCGTCCCCGCCGTCCCCTTCCGAGCAGCGGCCGTAAAAACGAAACCCGCGACCGCCCCAACAGAGCTGCGACCGTCTGCCTGTGCGTGCGGGCACGCACGCAGACAGGTGAGGGAGCGGTACAGCGAACGCTGAATCACGAATTGCGAATCGCGAAGGAAAGGAATCCCCAACGAAGGGGGTGTGACGACCGCACCCCGCTCAGCGAGTCCGAATCGACCGATGGCGGAGGACGAATGCGGCGAAGCGACCACCGACGCCGTCGCTACGTCGTCGGTCGCAGCGCCCGCCGCAGGGCCCGCCGGCGGCGTCGTTCGCGGTAGGCGCTGACCCCCCATCGCGCGAGTCCGTAGGCGATCACCGCCCCGATCCCGCCGACCACGATGCAACCGACCCACAGCTCGATCCCCATGTCGGTCAGCGTCCGCAGCAGGTGCATCCAGAATTCCGCGTGCAGCAGGTTCGACGTCGGCGCCGGGTCCACCACCTGATGCAGCACGGTGATCTTCTCCGGCGGTGTCCGGTGATGCGGCATCAGGAACCGGCCGATCAGGAAGCACCCACTGTAGATCGGCACGGCCGTGAAGGGGTTCGTGATCCAGACGATCGGGATACAGACGGCTTTGTTCGCCCGCAGCAGGGCGGAAATCCCCACCGCGATCACCGTCTGCAATCCCATCAGCGGCGTGAACGCCACGAACGTCGCCACCCCCGCCCCCAGGGCGATCTTGTGCGGCGTATCATCGGTGTGCAGCACCTTCGACGTCACAAACCGCCGGATTCGAATCCACGACCGCCGCATGAACGCTGACCGTCTCCGCTTGTCTGTCCCTGGGGAAACCACCCCGGCCGGAAGGCGCCGGACCGCGTATTTTATCGTTCCCGCCCGCCCCTGTCACCGGGAGACCCGCACACAGACGCGAACCGCCTGCCCGTTTGCTTCCCCTCGCCGAAGGGGAGGGGGCGCCCTCTGCCTTTTTTCTGATTCGGCCGATCGCGCCGTCCGCTTCAGCGCATCGGGCGAAGTGACGCCGGACGCGCTGGACGATCGCTCGCGTGCGGACCGCTCTCCGCCGATCGCACCGCAAGCCGGGCCACCCCTTCGACGCCGAGTTCCCGCATGCACCGGTGGTCGTGCGGACACCGGGAAAGCCGCCGGAAGAAGCACGGCGAACACGGCAGGTCCAGACGCACGCAGCGGTCGAGCTGTCCGTAGGGTCCGGTCCGCCGGGGATCGGTCGGTCCCACGATGCAGACCACCGGACGGCGCAGCGCCGCCGCCAGATGGACCACCGCCGAATCGTGAGCCACCACCACCGTGGCCCCTTCGATCAGCGCTGTCAGTTCCATCAGCGAGGTCCGACCGGCCCAGTTCGACACGCCCGCGCCGGCGGCCGACGCCACCCGTTCACATCGTTCCCGTTCCCCTTCCGATCCCACCACCACGCACCGCAGACCGGCGTCGGTCGTGAGCCTCTCGGCCGTCTCCGCGAACCGTTCCGCGGGCCAGCGCTTCGTCTCCCACCGTGCCCCCGGCGCCAGCACGGCATAGGGAACCTCCCCGCCGAGGCCCTCTTCCGCCAGACGCCGCCGGACCGTTTGCCGTGCCCCGGCCGGGACCGGCAGCACGAACGTGACGGGCACGTCCTCGAACCCCAGCATCCTGGCGACCGCGTAACACTGGTCCACCACGTGCGTTTCGTCCGCGCGGGGTGCGAAACGGTGGGTGTAGAACCATCTGGCCCCCTCGCGGGCGTCCCGGGGACCGATGCGGACCGGCGCCGCCGTCGCGCGGGCGAAGAATCCCGATCGGAACAGCCCCTGGAGATCGACCACGAGGTCGTATCGACGATCACGAAGATCGCGCAGAAATCGCCACAGCTCCCGCGCCACTTTCGCATCCCGCCCGAAGCGCCCGAACCGCTTCCGGTCGAAGCGGATCAGCCCGTCGATCTGCGGATGATCTTCGAGCAGGGGCGCGAACGGTTGGGCCACCAGGAAATCGATCCGCGCCGACGGATACCGCTTGCGCAAACCGTTGAGCACCGGCAGGGCGTGCACGATGTCGCCCAGCGAACTCGGCTTGATCAGCAGAATCCGGGAGAAGGATCGGCGGGAAAGGTCGGACGCCGACACCGTGCTTATGCCCCCTCGTCCGTCCGCAAGGTGAGCCACCGTCCGGAGCCGACCAGCACTTCGTTCGGACGGAAGCGGGCCTTGTAAGCCATCGTGCGGCTGCCGGCCACGTAGTAGCCCAGATAGTAGTAATCCAGTCCCCGCCGCCGGCAAAGGTCGATCTCCCACAGAACGGAAAACGTTCCCGGACTGCGGCGGGCGAACGCCGGATCGAAATACATGTACACGCTGCTCAACCCCCGCGGCACCGCGTCCACCAGACTCACCCCGATCAACCGCCCGTCGAGCCGGTAGAGGATTTCCTCCGTCTCCGTCGGCGAATCGTAGAGAAAGTCGATGAACGTGTCGTGGCTTCTCGACATCGTCTCGTCGTGCTGGGCGTTCAGATAGCGCACGAACAGGTCGTATTTTTCTTCCGTGGGGGTCGGATCCTGGCAGGTGACGGCCACGTCACGATTCTTCCGCAGCACCCGCCTGAGCGAGCGCGTCGGGCGGAAGCGGCTTACCGGCACGCGAAGCTGGCGGCACTCGCAGCAACCGCGGCAACGCGGGCGGTAGACCAGCCGCCCGCTGCGACGGAACCCTTCCGCCAGCAGCCGCTCGTAGGTCGGCCCCGCAAGGTGATCGACATGGTAGACTTCGCTGCGCGAGGCTCGCCCGGGCAGGTACGGGCACGGCGACTCCGGCGATACGAAGCGGAGCGTATCGTAGGCCTGCTGCGGCGAGGTGATCAGACGGATGCCCCGATCGTCGGCGTTCATGCGGCTCCCAAACCCCCAGTCCCCCGTCATTGTAGGCGCCCGCTCAGCCTGCGGGCAACAAGAAGCCCGGCGCGATCCGTTCCACGATCCACACCGCCGCCGGCGGCAGGAAGAGTCCCGGCAGCATGTTCGCCACCGGCAACCGCTTGATCTCCAGCAGCGTCAGCGCCACCGCCAGCAGCATCACCCCGCCCACCACCGTCATCAGCGACAGCGACAGTTCGTTGAGCGGCTGGGCGGCAACATGAGCCAGCAGCGAAAGCCCCCCCTGGAACACCAGCACCGTTGCCACGCTCGCCAGCACCCCCGCCCCCAGCGCCGACGCCAGCGCCATCGAACAGAATCCGTCCAGCAGCGACTTGATGTACAGATAGCTCGGATCGCCCCGCGCGCCGTTTTCCAGGCATCCCAGCAGAGTGAGCGGTCCGACGCAGAAGATCACGCTCGCGGTCAGGAACCCCTCCGCGAACGTCCGCCCGTCGCCGGTGGAGAACCGCCGATGGATCCACGCCCCCGCCGCCTCGATCCGCTCGTGGATGCGCAGCCACGTCCCCAGCACGGACCCGACCAGCAGCGAGCCGATCATCACCATGGCCAGCCTCGCGCCGTAGGTCTTCCCTTCCGGTCCCGGCGGGGCGAAGCGGGCCACCGTCTCCCCGAAGTGCACCACGCCCGCGTCCACGCCCAGCGTGATCGTCACCAGTCCCAGGCACGCGAGCACGATGTCGCGGTATCGTTGCGGCAGGCGGGCGGCCGCCGACAGACCCGCCACGCTCCCCACCACCACCGCGACCGCGTTGACGATCGTTCCGTTGAGAATGTTCCACATGACGTTCCCCGACCCGGCGCGGGACGATGCCCTTCTTGTCCTTTCCCGTTGCAGCGGAACAAGCCGACGGCGCAGCGGAACGGATGGCGATCGTCGGCGTGCAAAGGATGCGCCGGGGGGTTGGGCCTGTCGGTCCGCCGCGCTCAGCAGGCGACCTGCGCCGCTTGCCCGCACCCTATCCGTTCCGCCATCCGGATCAACCGGTGCCGGAACGTGTGCCGTTTCCGCACGATCGCTCCCGCTTCCCGCCGCCGCGGCGCCAGATCGTCCCAGCCGTCGAGCTGGGAACGGACCAGGCGGTGCAGCTCCGAAGGGTTCCGGAAAAAGCAGAGACAGGTCACGACATCCTTCAGGCCGGGAAAGCGGGAGGAAAACGAGTCCGCCGATCCGAGACAGGCGACCCGCGCCCCGGCCAGCAGGGCGTTGAGCACTTCCGGGACCACGCCCTCCGCCTCGCTCGGGAAGACCACGATCCGCGTTTCCTGATACAACCGGCATCGGGCTTCGGCGGGGGGGATGGGTTCCGCATCGAGGGGACGGTCACCGCGCTCGTCGAGCCACCCCGTGCCGCGAATCCGCACGGCGTATCCTTTCGCCAGCAAACGTCGCGCACATGCCCGGGCCACACCGGCCGGGACGATCCGCTCTTTCACGAACGTTCGGAACCGTTCCCGCAGCATCGCCTCCTTCAAGGTCGTTCCGCTTTCCGATTCGGCCTG
Organism: uncultured Phycisphaeraceae bacterium; assembly: GCA_964574925.1. Taxonomy (GTDB): domain Bacteria; phylum Planctomycetota; class Phycisphaerae; order UBA1845; family UBA1845; genus CAZNQN01. The sequence continues at coordinate 5,392 of CAZNQN010000161.1, forward strand.
CCGCAGCAGCGTTTCATCCCCTTGAGCGAGAAACCCGTCCGGATCGCGGGCGAGCAGAGCAGCCGCCGCCTCCCACAACGCGACCTGACTCGGCAGGTTCACCCCGGCGGCTTGCGGGCGATCGTCCGGCAGGTTCATCAGCACCAGCACGTCCCACGTCCGGCAGCCGCTTTCCTCCAGCGGCGGGCGGAAGATCGTGTCGTCCCCCGCGACCGGAAGGATATCGAGACGCTCCCGAGCGGCGCCGGCTTCCACGAGTCGGTCGCGGATGGACCTCGTGGCTGCGAAACGGACCACCCGCCCGGCGCCGGCATCACTGACGGTGTCGGGAAGGCGATCCTCCGGCCAGTACCACTCCACGACGGGCAGGTCTTCCGGCAGCAGCGGCCGGATCGGTTCCGCCCCCCCGCCCAAGAACAGACACCAGTGGGCCTGCGCTTCCTCAATGACCCGCAATCGTTCGGCCAGGTGCGCCCGTCGCGGCGAATCGGGGATCCAGCATCGCCGGGCCCAGTTCAGGTTCCCCATCGCGCGATCGACGGCCGCCACCCGCGCCCACGCATCGGCCCGCGAGTCTTGGCACAGGACCGCGACCCGCCCCGAATCGCCTTCTCCCGGGGAGCGGCGATTCGCCCGCAGGGCGTCTCGAATCCCTTCCAGCCGGCGGACCTGTCGCTGCATGACCCGGTCGCAGGCTTCCTC
>CAZNQN010000162.1:0-6081 GCA_964574925.1 uncultured Phycisphaeraceae bacterium
TGCGAAGCCCACGAGTACCGCCAACCGACCACCGATCCGCACGCGATTCCGTCGCATAGCACACCTCCTGATTCGAACGGCCTGCCACTCCCTGCCCACGCAGGACGAGCGGAGGCGGTTCGGCAGCCCCTTCCGTTCAGGTCGATCAGGCGGGCATGTTGACCGTCCCCGTGACGGTCTGCAAGACGGACCGCCTGCGCTCGTCCGGGGGCAAGGCATTCGTCGTGCCACGCCCTTCGCGACGGGGGCCCTATGTCCACCCCCGATCCGCACGAGTGGGGATCCATGGGCTGTGATATCCTCAATCGTCTACCTCAACATGGAAAAATCGTCATGAAAATCCCCCAAACGGAACGATTTTGGGGGAAACGGCATCCATCTTGCCCGGTCGGCAGGCGTGTGGCGGGGGATGGAACCGGGGTTCGGCGCGGACCCCGGAGGGCGGTGAGATGCGTCAGCAATCCCGGTCCGTCGAGCCGAGGGTGCGTCCAGCAGGAGGAACGAGCATGGCGATCCGAACGCGAGTGCTGGGGGGAGTCGTGGCGGGGATGGTGTGGCTGGCGATGCCCGTCGGCACGGCGGCCCAGACGGAGTCCGAGAAACCCCCGAAGCCGAAAGCGAAACCCAAATACCTCGACCTGCGGTACGACGAGGATTTCAGCTACCTGGCGGGCGAGCCGGACACCTACGAAGCGGATTTCTTCGACCCCATCAAGTACATCGAGCTGAACGAAGACTGGCACCTGACCCTGGGGGGCGAGTTCCGCTACCGGATGGAGGCGGAAACGAACAAGGGATTCGGGCTCCTTTCCCCCACGCAGGACACGTTCCACCTGTTCCGCTTCCTGGGCCATGCGGACCTGCGTTATCGTGACGTGTTCCGGGTGTTCGTCCAGGGGATCATGGCGTTCGACGAAGACCGGGACTTGGCCCGGCGGGCGATCGACGAGAACAAATGGGATCTGCATCAGCTCTTCTTCGATGTGAAGCTGTTGGGCGGAGATCTGCCGTTGACCCTTCGGGTGGGGCGACAGGAGCTTCGCTACGGCAACCAGCGCTTCGTCTCGCCGCTGGACTGGGCCAACGTGCGGCGGCGGTTCGACGGGGTCAAACTGTTCGCCCGCGGCAAGACGTGGGACGTGGACCTGTGGTACGTCAAGCCGGTGCCCGTCCAGCGGGAGCAGCGCGACCGGTTCAACGAACAGTTCGACTTCTACGGCGTCTATGTGACCTACAAGGGGATTCCGCGACACGGGCTCGACGTCTATTTCTTCGCCCAGGACGAAACCTTTGACCGGACCAACCCGAACGGCCGGAGCGGCGACCAGGACCGCTACACGCTCGGCGGGCGGTTCTGGGGTCGGACGGGGGCGTGGGACTACGAGGCCGAGGTCGCCGGACAGTGGGGGCACTGGGCCGGCGACACCATCCAGGCCTGGAGCGTCACCCTCGACGGGGGCTATACCTTTCAAGCATGCCCGTGGAGGCCGCGGCTGGGCATGGGATTCGACTGGGCCAGCGGCGACGACGATCCCTTCGACGAGATCGTGGGGACGTTCGACCAGGTCTTCCCCTTCAGCCACTACTACCTGGGATTCCTGGACCTGGTGGGGCGGCAGAACGTCACGTCGCTGAACATCAACCTCTCGGCCTGGCCGGTGGAAAAGAAGGTCAGGACGAAACTGACCTACCACGCGTTCTGGCTCAGCGAGACGGAGGACGCGCTGTACAACGCGCCGGGGGCGATCGTCCGGCGGGATCCGTTCGGGGGCAGCGGGCGGGAAATCGGCCATGAACTCGACTTCACCCTGCTCTGGAAGGTGAACGTGCACGCCAAGGTCCTGCTGGGATACTCGCACTTTTGGGACAGCGATTTCATCCGGCAGACGACGCCGGGAATCAGCGAGGACCCGGACCTGTTCTACATTCAATACGCGTACAAGTTCTGAGGGTGTGGGGAAGGAGGCGACGTGCGGGAGGCGGCGCCTTGGGGCCGCGACTCGTGCAGGTTTCCGACCCGCCGTTCGGAGTGTCGTTTGCGGCGTTCCTTGAGGAACGCAAACAGGGTAGAAACGGGAACGATCGCGCGGGCATCCGACGCGCGACTTGAGGGTTCGCCACGAAACGTTGAAGGGAGGTCACGACATCATGAGGACACGACGGACGAGATGGACGGTGGTGCTGGCGCTGGCGGCCATGATGGGCGCGAACCTGGGCTGCTCCGGGCGCTTGACAAGGGAATTGCGTGATGCCCTGTTCGCCGGGCTCGGTTCCTTCGTCCAGAACACCACGCTCGATCTGCTGAACCAGACGATCGACCTGACGGGACAGCAGTAAACGTTCCCGTGACGAACCGCGTTCGCCCCGGCCGTGATGACGGGGCACCCTCGACAGGAGGAGGTGGGTTCGGTTGCAAAACTCGTTCCGCGAACCGACGGCGGGGCGTGTCGGCTGCATGGAAGCAGACCCGTTCCTTACCCGTCGGCGTGCGCCGCACAGGCAGGCGTCGCACGCGCACCGGCACGGGCAAGCAGTCGCTTTTTTTTCCCGCTCCCTGACCTGTCTGCGTGCGGGCACGCACAGGCAGGCGGTCGCGGCTCAGTTGGACGGTCGCAGCGCGGTCGGATGGTCGCGGCGAGGTTGCTACCGCGCCCTCACGGCCGCGGGTCCGCTCGACGGGCGTGGGATCGGTCGAAGGCGGTGGGATCGCGCGGGCTAAAGCCCGCGGCTCAGGACCGAACTTCAAAGGCGCGTCTCATCGCGGGTGGTGATGCCCAGGGCGTCCATACGACGATAGAGTCGGCTGCGTGAGATCCCCAGGAGACGGGCGGCCAGGGTTCGCTGACCGCCCGCTTCTTCCAATGCCCGCAGAATCTCGCGCCGCTCCAGCTCGTGAAGCTGGGCGTCGAGACGACCTTCCTTTCCCTCGCCGGTATCCACAGCCTGTTCGGGCGTATCCCCCACGCCGGAGGAGAGAGGCTGTTTCTCGACGGCTTCCAGTCGTTCCATCAGGTGGGTGATGTCCCGCATCAGGCCGACCACGCAGGAGACGTCGCCCGCCTCGTCGCGCACGGGGGTGTAGTTGGTCTCGACCCAGACGCGCTTGCCGTCCGGGCGGGCGACGGTCATCCGCTGGGTGGCATGGGGGACGGTCCCCTCGAAGATCTTGACGGCGGGACACAACACACCGGAAAGCGGTCGGCCGACTTCGTCACGACACTCCGTAACGTGATAACAGACGCAGGACGTTCCCACGACCCCCTCGCGCGGAGCCCCAATGATCCGCTGGCAAGCGGGCGAATAGTACACGACCTCCCGGCGGCGGTTGATGACGAACAAACCGTCCAACGCGCTTTCCGCGAGTTGCTCCAGCGTGAGGGGACCGGTTCCGGTGTCGAGATTCATGGCGCGATCCTTTCAACGGCTCCGAACCAGAGGTGGCGGTTGACCCGTACCGTCGGCGACTTGTACCCGATCGGGGCGCGCGCGGCAAGGAGAAAGCCGCCCCTCCCGATCGGCGGGCGCGGTCCGAACCGCCGTCCGCCTCATCCTTTCCAGAAGGAGAGAACTTTTTCCACCTCGTCTTTGCTCCCGATGATGAGGGGGGTGCGTTCGTGGAGCGCCTGGGGCTGTTTCTCCAGGATCCGCTTCTTCCCGTCGGTGGCGGCACCGCCGGCCTGTTCGGCAATGAAACCGAGCGGATTGGCCTCATACAGCAAACGGAGCTTGCCCTTGGGGGCCTTGTCCGTCGGCGGATACAGGAACACCCCGCCCTTGAGCAAGGTGCGGTGGAAGTCGGCGACCAGCGAACCGATGTAGCGAAGCCCGTATCCGCCGGATTCCTTCGATTTCGTCCAGTCCAGGTAGTTGCGGATGCCCTCCGGGAAACGGTCGTAGTAGGCCTCGTTGATGCTGTACGTCCTGCCGCTGGTGGGCATGGTGACGTTTTCGCGGATGAGGCGATAGGCGCCGATGGCCGGGTCCAGCGTGAACATGTGCACGCCGTCGCCGGTGGTGTAGGCCATCACCGTGCTGCTGGAGTAGATGACGTATCCGGCGGCGACCTGCTGGACGCCGGGCTGGAGGATGTGGTCCATCACCTGCCCGGCTTCCACGCCTTCGCGACGATGAAGGATGGAGAAGATGGTCCCGATGGAGACGTTGACGTCGATGTTGCTCGAGCCGTCGAGGGGGTCGAAGAGGACGATGTAGCGGGCGGTCTCGTCGAGTTCCTTGAGGATGCGCGGCTCGTCGTCCTCCTCGGAGACCATGATGCCGACGCTGGTCCGATAGCCCAGACAGCGGGCGATGGTCTCGTTGGCGATCTCGTCGAGCTTCTGGACCACCTCGCCCTGGACGTTGGTTCTGCCGGTGGAGCCGAGGACATCATCCAGCCCCGCGCGGCGGACGTGGTTGGCGATGATCTTGGTGGCGAGGGTGACGGCGCCGAGCAGCCAACTGAACTCGCCGGTGGCGTGCGGGTGATGGGCCCGCTGGCTTTCGAGAATGTGCTGCTGGACGGTGACGATCCCTTTTGCTCCGTTGCTGGCAACCACGGTTTCACACCTCCCCGGGAGCGACGCGTGGATACCTTAAGCCTCAGCCGCCCCCGATCTTCACGCCGGCGACCGCACCCGCCTCCGTTTTCCCCGCAAGGTCCGAAAACACCCATCTCGCCCCGCACCGGGCGGGCGCTTCGGTGCGGATGGATCCCGGCAACGCGACTAGCATTCAGCGTACCACGGCGAGGGGCGATTTCAATCCCCGCTCAGAGGGTTCTTACGGGACGACGAAGCCCCGCCATCCGCGGAGCGAGCGCCGGAGGCGAGTCTCTCCTCCCGTCGGGTTCCCCCGCGCCCGCGAAAGAAACCGGGAACGCATCCGCCGTCGGCGGCGTGTCCGGCGGCCTCGAGCCGGGCCCGGCCCGTGATGCGGACGATCGTAAGAACAGCGGCGCGAAAAAGTTAAGGAATGAAAGAACACATCCGATGGACGGTTGATCCATCCGCCGGCCTTGCGTTGCACACGTCATGTCGGCGGTCCGGAGCGTCCCGGACGGGCGGGAGTCGCGTCCCGCCGATCTGCGATCGTCGTCGTTCGTCGCCAGGAATGGAACCATGAATCCGACAACGTCAACGCTTGAAGCATCCCCCGAGAGCCAGGGGCAGGCGGATCCGACCGCTTCCTCCGGCGCCCCCCGTCTTCCCTCGCAGGTGGTCAGTTTCCATCTGGGGCGGGAGGAATACGGTCTGGACATCATGCGGGTGCAGGAAATCATCCTGATGGGCCACATCACGCAGATTCCGGAGGTGCCGGCGTACATCCGGGGGCTGATCAATCTGCGCGGGAAAGTGATCCCCATCGTGGACCTCCGCCGGCGGTTCGGTCTGGACGACATCGAACCGACGGAACAGACGCGGATCATCGTGGTGAACACGGCGAGCATGACGTTCGGCGTGGTCGTGGATGCGGTCAACGAGGTGCTCCGCATCGAAGGCGAACAGCTCGAACCTCCGCCGGCGGGATTGCTGGGCGGTGAGCAGCATTACATTCTCGGACTGTTGAAGCGCGCCGACCGGATCACGATCCTGCTGGATCCGGAGGCGCTGCTTTCGGAAGCGGATCGCGACTGTCTCAAGCCCGCGACCTAGGCGGTCGAAGGGAAAGCGTCGGGCGGGGCGAGAGAAGGTGCAACGCAATAAGGAATCGGGCGAATCCAAACCCTCAACGTTGAAAACGGAGTCACGCGTATGGCAACGGCCACAGCAAAACAACCTCCCCAAACGGGACAAGCGGGCAACAACGGCGGCGATCCGTCCATGAGCTTCGAGCTGGAGATGGCGGCGCAGGCGCTGGAGAACCTGGCCACCAACGTGTTCATCGCCGACGCCGATCGTCGGCTCGTGTACCTGAACAAAAAGGCCCGCAAGACGCTCCAGGCGGTGGCGGATGAAGTCAAAAAGGCTTTCAACGTCGACGTCAACAACATTCTCGGGCTGTCGATCCACAGCTTCCACAGCGATCCGAACCGGATCGAACAACTGCTGTCCGACCCGAGCAACTTCCCGCGGGCGGCGGACC
>CAZNQN010000163.1:0-6038 GCA_964574925.1 uncultured Phycisphaeraceae bacterium
TCACACACGGAGGGCGCACGAACGACGAGGCGTTTTCCGATACCTCTTCATCCTTTTCATCCTTCCGGTCCGCCGCGGGCGTCCCGGCGGTTTTGGGCATCGCGCGGGCTTCAAGACCGCGGCTCGGGAGGGAATCGGAGGGACGTTCCCTCGGCATGGGTTCGATGCGCGAATCGTCAGGCCGGTTTCGCAAAAGGGCGGCCGCCCGCGGAAGCACTTTCTCCTGCCGCGTCCAGCCCACGTCGATGGTTACCAGGTCCACCGGCTCCGGCAGGGTCACATGCAGGGCGTTGGTGCGTTCCCGCACGACGACCCGTTCATCCTTACGCAATCGCCACGCCAGCGTGCCGTAGCAGGTATCGACGGCGTAGACCCTCGCCGCGCCGTGTTGCAACAGGCAGTCCACGAACCCCCCCACATGGCTGCCCAGGTCGGCACAGGTCCATCCCGTCGGATCGACGCGGAACCGGGCCAGGGCGGCAGCCAGCTTCTCCCCGCCGCGGGAGACGTATGATTCATGATCGGAAGGCGCGGGATCCTCCCTGTTTTTCATCGTGATCGATCATGCGGACCGCTTGCTCCGTCTTCCCCGCGATCCGCCGCCCCGTTGTGTGTCGTCTCGTCCTGAGCCAAGCATGCGCGGTCATCGCCGATTCCGCGACCCAAGACGATGTTCCGGGTGACCACCCACACGCCGCGGGAGTCCCGTCGCGGTGTGACGACGGCCGAACCGCCGCGTCCCCGCTCATACCGGCGTCGCTTCTCCGGCGTGAGGCGGGGATCGTCCGTGAAGACGATGCTGTCGATGTAGTACGTGCAACGTCCGGGTTCGATCACGTGCATATGAACATGTTGGGGAGTTTCGGAGTCGGGATAGCCGCCCGGGCGTACCGTTTCGAAGCGATATCGCCCCTGCGCATCGGCCCGTGCCCAGCCGCGCAAACGTCCGTGCCGATAGGCCGCCCGGCCTCGGAACCGTTCCGCCGGCGGATAGACACCGTCTACATTGGCGTGGTAGGCGTAGACGATTGTTCCCGCCGCAGGCGCACCGTTACGATCCAGGACCTTTCCCTCGATCCGCATAGGTTCGCCGCGCTCGTCCGGCGGAGCGATGCGGGCGACGGAGGAAAGTTGCGAAGGGAGGCCCTGGAAGACGGCCTCGCACCCTTCACAAGGACCGCCCACGATCGGGACGCGATGGCGGATGCCTTCGCGCTGCGGAGCGATGCACGCGATCATCCAGATGAGAAAGACCGCGATACCTCCTTTACCAAGGGCGCCTGGGATTGCCGTCCGCATTGCGTGCGTGATGGACATGATCCGTTCCTTTCCGAACAGGGAACCCGTCCTCATTCGGAGGTGCGAGAAGTACGACAGCTCGATTTGTCCGTCGCGAGTTTATGCCGAAACGCCGTTCCGAGAACGGTCGGAAACGGACGGGAAATGGAAGAAATGAACATGGTTCAAGCGGGCTGTATCCCGCAGGTGCGACACCAAGCAGATCAGGCGCTTGCCGAGATGGCCTTGTTGAGCCGTGCCGCGAGCCGGGACTTGCGGCGGGCGGCCGTCTTGCGGTGCAGGGTGCCCTTGGCCGCCACCTGATCCAGGCGCTTCTGGAGCAGGGAGAAGGTTTCCCGCGCGGCCGAGAGATCGCCCGTGCGGATCTGTTCCAGGAACTTCTTGGTGTAGGTCTTGAGCATGGACTTCCGCGCGCGATTGCGCAGGCGTCGCTGTTCGTTTTGCCGGATTCGTTTCCTGGCTGAAGCCGAATTCGCCACGGGTTATCGTCTCCTCGTCCACCTCGAACGGTCGCGCTGCACCGGTCCATCCGGTGCCACCGTCGTCTGCTGGAACCGTACTCTATACGATACCTGCGGCGGTCTCAACCCTCCGGATGCCGGGCGAATCTGCGCGATCTTTTGCCATGTTCCGGCCTGCGGTCGCGGCCCGGCCGGCGGAACAGGCGGCTTGGCCTGAAACGGACCGCCCCGGTTCCCGTTCGTCACGCCCCCGTCGTCCCGATCACTTCCGCGATCAGCTCCCGCGGCGCCCCGATGTCCGCCGTTTCCACCCGCCCGACGTAGGGAGCGGCCGAGGGCTTCGCAAAACCCACCTTCGGCGCGACGAACGTGATCGTCAGATCCGCCCGGACGGTGGCGTTGCTCGGCTCGCCGGTGTCGATATCCAGCCCGGAGGGCACGTCCACCGCCACCATCGCCCGCTTGTCCGCCGCGTTCAATCCCTCGATCAGTTCCGCCAGCGGAGAGCGCACCTCTCCCCGGAACCCCGTCCCCAGCAAGGCGTCCACGATCACGTCCTCGCCGGCGATCGTCGCCAGCGCCGCCTGCTGGGCCGGTCCGTCCGGCGCGATGGCCACCGCCAGCCCCATGGCCCGCACGATCCGCAGGTTGGTTTCGGTGTCCGGCGTCATCCGTTCCGGATCGCCCGCCAGCAGGACCGTCACCGACCAACCGGCGTTGTGCAGGTGCCGTGCGATCACGCAGCCGTCGCCGCCGTTGTTGCCGACCCCGCAGGCGATGAACGCCGATGCCGAATCGTGAGCGTACGTCCGATGGATGATCCGCGCCGCGTTCGCCCCTGCGTTCTCCATGAGAACCAGGCCGCTCAGGCCGTACCGCTCCATCGCCAAGCGGTCCACCTCGCGCACCTGGTTTCTCGTCAGCGCGACACTCATCGGCCCACGTGTTTCCCACCCGGCCCCGGTGCTATCGACGGGAAGTGTCCGATTCTCCGGAACCCGGCGCGTCCGCCTCATGGTCTCCCGCCAAACCCTTCGGCTTCGGGGAGGCTTGCGTCACACGAATCGGGGTGGATGGGGCCACGACCTCCACCGCCGTCGCCGCCGACCGCGCCCGTTCGGAAATCATCCCCGGCACGGTGAACAGCACCAGCATCGGCATCGCACACAGCGCCAGCCCGAACCGCCCCGCCGCCCCGCCGACAGGCGTGATCGTCCCCCGCTCCGGATGCACGTACACGGCCGCCACGATCCGCAGGTAGTATGCGGCCGCAATCGCCGAATTGACCACCCCGATCACCGCCAGCACGACCATCGGTTTCCAGTACGGGTGCTCCGCCGACACGGAAAACGCGCTGCTGAAGATGTAGACCTTCCCCAGGAACCCCGCCGTCGGCGGGAAGCCCATCAGGCTGAAGACGCACACGGCCAGCGCCAGCGATGCCCACGGCGCCCGGCGGGCCAATCCGGCCAGGTCCGCCATCGTCTCCACGTCGTGTCCGTCCCGTTGCACCGAAGCCAGGGCGGCGAACGCTCCCAGGTTCATCGCTCCGTAAATCGCAATGTAAAAGAGCAGCGCCGCCACGCCGTCGTGCATGGGCCCGCGCCCCAGCACCGGTCCGACCAGCAGGGCGATCAGCATGTAGCCCGTGTGCGCGATGCTCGAATAGGCAAGCATCCGCTTGACGTTCTTCTGGAGCAGCCCCAGCGCGTTGCCGACCGTCATCGTCGCCGCCGCCACCAGCCAGATCATCCAGAAGATCGCCGGCGGGACCGTCCAGCCCATTGCCCCGAACAGCTTCACCAGCGCCAGAAAGCCCGCGAACTTCGGCACGAAGCCCAGCATCCCCGTGACCGGTGAGGCCGCCCCCTCGTACACGTCCGCGGCGTACACGTGCAGCGGAACGGCCGCGATCTTGAACGCCAGCCCCGCAAACACCAGCACCACGCCGATCAGCGCCGTCGCTCCCATCGAGGCTCCGAAGGCGAAATGGGAGACGGCCCCCTCCGCTGACCACCCGTACAGGTCCATCGTCCCCGACGCCCCGTACAGGTACACCAGTCCGAACGCCAGCACCGCCGCCGCCATCGCCCCCAGGAAGAAGTATTTCAATGCGCTTTCCGCCGCCCGCGCGTCCGTGCGGCTGAGGGCGATCAGCACGTAGGTGGGCACGCTGACCAGCTCGATGGCGAAGAACAGCACCAGCAGGTTGTTGGCCGACGCCGTCAGCAACACGCCCAGCAGCGAAAAGAGGATCATCGCCAGGTATTCGCCCCGCTCGGGTGCCGCCGGTTGATGCCAGTTGACCAGCAGGATCAGCACGCCCATCCCCAGCGTGATCCACCGGGCGTAGTAGGTCAGCGGCGTGATCCACAACCCCGGCAGCGCCGGATGCGTCTGGAGCGGTCCCTGCCGCCAGGTCATCAGCAGCGCCGCCGCAACCACCAGAAGCGCAAACAGCGGCGTTCCGCTGGGTCGCCTGCCGCGGTCCCCGATCCCCACCAAAAGCGTCAGGCACGCGCCGAGCAGCAGCAACCATTCCGGCCAGAAGGCGGCGAGCGAATGCACCGTCATCGTCCCCACCTCCCCGCCGCAGGGCGTTCCTCGGCGCGGTTCCCGCCATCGTGGAGCGGTCCATTCCCTGTCGCCCGCTTGTGGCGTACGGATGCATCGCGCGGGCTGAAGCCCGCGGCTCGGAACATGAAACCGGGAAGCGCCGCAGAGCCGCCATCGTCCCAACCGAGCCTCGACCGCCCAATCGAGCCTCGACCGCCCAACAGAGCCGCGACCGTGAGGGAGCGGACCCGAATGTCGAATTGCGAATCGCGAATCGCAAATGAACAGGGCCGCGACCGCCTGCCTGTGCCTTGCACGCAGACAGGTGAGGGAGCTGTGCTCCGCGCAAATCTCCGGCCGACCGCCTGCGGATCCAGGTTTGCACGGTCGTCCATGCGGTCATGCTCGCCCGCGGACGGATTCCGGACTTCGGAAACCGTGCCCGACGAAACGTGATCGAGGTTCTCGGCCGAGCGGACCGACGATTCGGCCGGCACGAGGATGTTCCGCACGACGGCCGATTCGAAATCCTCCAGCACCGGCTTTGGATAGACCCCCAATGCCAAACATCCCAGGGCGATCGGTGTGAGGATGGCGATCTCGCGCCGCGTCAGGTCGGGCGTGAGTCCCTGCGAGGTGTCGGGCGTATCGGGCGGTTCGCGCAACGGTCCGAACAGCACCCGCTGGCACATCCACAGCATGTACACCGCTCCCAGGATGATGCCCAGGGCCGCTGGCACGACGTAGGCATATCCCAGCGGACCGGCGGCCAGTCCGTCCCGCGACAGCGACGACGTCGCCGTCCCCAGCAGCACCAGAAACTCGCCGACGAAGCCGTTCAGTCCCGGAAGCCCGATGCTGCTGAGCGTGAAAAACACGAGGAAGAACGCCAGCCAGGGCATGGGTCTCGCCAGGCCGCCGATCTTCTCGATGTCCCGCGTGTGATACCGCTCGTACAGGAAGCCCACGACGAGGAAGAGCGCCCCCGTCGAAAGCCCGTGGTTGACCATGTACAGCACGCCGCCGCTGACCCCCGCCACCTTCAGGCTGAACAATCCCAACATGCAGAATCCCAGGTGGGAAACGGAGGAATAGGCGACGAGTTTCTTGACGTCCCGCTGTACCCACGCCGCCAGGGCGGCGTAGATGATCCCGATGATCGCCAGCACCGCCACCACCGGCGCCAGCCGGAAGGACGCATCGGGCAGGATCGGCAAGCTCAGGCGGCAAAAGCCGTACGTCCCCAGTTTCAGCAGCACGCCCGCGAGGATCACGCTGCCCGCCGTCGGCGCCTCGGTGTGGGCCAGGGGAAGCCACGTATGGAAGGGGAACAGCGGCACCTTGATGGCGAAACCGGCCGCCAGCGCCAGGAACACCCACCACTGCACCGAGGGCGGAATCTTGCCCTCCTGCCCCAGCGCCGTAAGCGTCTCCAGGTTGAGCGTCAGCGTCCCCGTGGCCGTATAGGCGAAGTAGGCGAGGTACACCAGGCCGGCGAAGGTCAGCACGCTGCCGGCGACCGTATAGATGAAGAACTTGTTGGCCGCCCGCCGGCGTTCCTCGCCCCCCCAGATGCCGATCAGGAAATAGAGCGGGATCAGCGTGAATTCGAAGAACACGTAGAACAGCAGCAGGTCGCGGGCGCAGAACACGCCCAGCAACCCGACCTCCAGCAGCAGCAACAGGATGTAGTATTCACGCGCCCGCGACCTGCTGCTGTTC
>CAZNQN010000164.1:0-5985 GCA_964574925.1 uncultured Phycisphaeraceae bacterium
CCTGTGCGTCGCACGCAGACAGGCACAGGCAGGCGGTCGCGGCTCTGATTATTCCGCTCCCTCACGGTCGCGGCTCTGTTCTGCGGTCGCGGCTCTGTTTTGGGATCGCGCATCTGTTGAGCGGTTGCAGAGAGTCGGCGAACCCGAGCCGGTCGGGCTGAGAAGGATCGTGCGGGCTTTAATCCCGCGGCTCAGGGGGGGAGCGGTAGCTGGGAGATTCGATGTTCCGTAAGGTGCTGATCGCCAACCGGGGAGAGATCGCGGTGCGGATCGCGCGGACGCTCCAGCCGATGGGGATCCGGGCGGTGGCGGTCTATTCCGATCCCGATCGGGCGGAGCCGCACGTGGCGTGCGCGGACGAGGCCTACCGACTGCCCGGCTCGACGGCGGCCGAGACGTACCTGTGCGGCGAGCGGATCATCGAAATCGCCCAAACGTGCCGCGCCGACGCCGTGCATCCGGGGTACGGCTTCCTGGCGGAAAACGCGGACTTCGCGGAAGCCTGCGCCGAGGCGGGGCTCGTCTTCATCGGACCCTCGCCCGAGGTGCTGCGGGCGGTGGGCGACAAGGTCAACGCCAAGGAGACGTTCGCGGCGGCAGGGGTTCCCGTGGTGCCGGGCTGTACGCCGAAGGAAGCGTCGAACCCGCGCCGTCTGGCGCGTGCGGCGGATCGTATCGGGTATCCGGTGCTGGTCAAGGCGGCCGCCGGCGGCGGCGGAAAGGGCATGCGCGTCGTGGAACGCAGGGAAGACCTCGCCGACGCGGCGGCGGCGTGCGCCCGCGAAGCGAAGGCAGCCTTCGGCGACGACCGCATCTTCCTCGAAACATACATCGAGCGCCCGCGCCACGTGGAGTTTCAGATCTTCGCCGACCACCACGGCAACGTCGTCCACCTGTTCGAGCGGGAATGCTCGGTGCAGCGGCGGCATCAGAAGATCGTGGAGGAGTCGCCGGCGCCGGCGCTGACACCCGCGCTGCGCCAGGCCATGGCGGAGGCAGCGGTGACGGCCGCCCGCACCATCAGGTACACCAACGCCGGCACGATCGAGTTCATGGTGGACGAATCCGGCGCGTTCTATTTCCTGGAGGTCAACGCCCGTTTGCAGGTTGAGCATCCGGTCACGGAGATGGTGCTCCGCGAAGACCTCGTGCGGGCGCAGGTGCTGGTGGCGCAGGGGGAACCGCTGCCCTTCCGACAGGCAGACCTTCAGCCGGTGGGTCATGCGGTGGAGGCGCGCATCTATGCGGAGGATCCGGCGCGGGGGTTCCTGCCGGCGAGCGGTACGCTGCTGCGGTACGTGGAACCGGCAGGGCCGAACCTGCGCCTCGACAGCGGCGTGCGGGAAGGATCGCGGGTCAGCGTCCATTACGACCCGATGCTGGCCAAGCTGATCGCCTGGGGGCGGTCGCGGGACGAAGCGTTGCAACGCCTCGCCTGGGCGCTGGACCGCTACGTGATCCTGGGACCGACGACGAACATCCCGTTCCTGCGGGCACTCGTGCAGCATCCGGCGTTCACCGCCGGCAAGCTGCATACGCGATTCCTCGAAGACCATCCGATCCGAACGGACGGCGAAGAACCGATCCCCGACGAAGGGTTGATGGCGGCGGCGTGGGCTCTGCAACGCAATGGGCGGGCGGCGGACTCCGGCGGGGCGAATGCCACGTCTGCGACGCCGGAAGCGCCAAGCCCCTGGCGAAGCGGTACCGCATGGAGGATCGCCTAGATGCGGCGGATCCGCCTGCAACCGGACGGGTTCGACGGACCGATCGAGATCGCCGTCGAGGTGCGCGAGGAGGAAGAGGGTTCCGTTTTCGATCTGGCGTGGGGTGACGTTCGCCACCGCGTGCGGGTGGCGGAGACGGGCGCGGGAAGCGGCTTTCTCCACGTGGACGGTCGAGTCGTCTCCTTCCACGCGGTCCGGCACCACGAGGGGGTGTCGCTGTGGATCGGCGGGCGACGGTACGAGGTGGCGGAGGTGCGGGGTCGCGGGCGGTCGAAGGCGCAGCCGCACCGACAGAGCGTGTGCGATCGCATCACCGCGGAGATGCCCGGCACCATCCTGCGGGTGTGCGTGCAGGAAGGAGAAACCTTCGACCCACATGCGCCGCTGATCGTGATGGAGTCGATGAAGATGGAGATGACGCTGACGGCGCCGCACGCAGGGAAGGTGTCCCGCGTCTGTTGCCAAGTCGGCGATCTGGTGGAACCGGGCGCGGTCCTTCTGGAATTGGAGCCGCTGCCGGATCCGAAGGCGACGCAGGAACGTAAAGACTGAACGGGACGATGGTCGTATCGTCCGGCGGAATCACGCGATCTCTTGCGAGCGTACCGGAACCGTCGCCCCGCACCTCCCGCGGGACGTAGACGAACGAGCAGGGCATCGCGCAGGCTTTAAGCCCGCGGCTCAGGGCGCATACGCGAAAGACGCTCGAAAGCATCCGGATCGGTTCCACCGGGTGAGCCGGAGCGGTGATGAACGGAGAACGAGTCAGGATCGTCGAGGTCGGTCCGCGGGACGGATTGCAGAACGAGTCCGTCCACGTGGCGACCGAGCAGAAGATCGAGTGGATCCGGTCGCTGGCGGCCGCGGGACTGCGCGATATCGAGATCACCTCTTTCGTGCATCCGAACGTCGTGCCGCAGCTCGCCGATGCCGCAGAGGTGGCCCGGTCCCTTCCGCCGCTGCCGGGGGTGACGTTTTCGGCCCTGGTGCCCAACGAGAAGGGGTTGGACCGGGCGCTGGAGGCGGGCGTGCGGCGGATTGCGGTGTTCACGGCCGCTTCGGAGACGTTCGCGCAGCGCAACATCCGCATGAGCATCCCGGAATCGCTGAACGTGATCGCGCGGGTCATCGAGCGGGCGAAGGTGGAGGGCCTCACCGCCCGCGCGTATCTCTCCACGTGTTTCGTCTGCCCCTTCGAGGGAGACATCGACGAAACGCACGTGCACGATCTGACGGTCGAACTCCTCGACCTGGGCGCGGACGAGGTGGCGATCAGCGACACGATCGGAGCGGCGGTGCCGACGGACGTGCGACGGGTGACGGAACGATTGCTGGGATCGGTCCCGGCCGAGAGGATCGCCCTGCATCTGCACGATACCTATGGCACGGCGCTAGCCAACGTGTGCGCCGGGCTGGAGCTGGGCGTCCGAACGTTCGACGCATCGACCGGCGGGCTGGGCGGATGTCCCTTCGCGCCGGGAGCGGCGGGGAACCTCGCGACGGAAGACCTGGTCTATCTGCTGGACCGCATGGGGTATGAAACAGGGGTGGATCTGTCCCGTGTGCTGCAATCGGCCGATATGATGGTTGACGTGCTCGGGCGTCCCCTGACCAGCCGGCAGTGGCAGCGGGTGAAGCGGAGCGGGTGCAACCGCCTCTAGGGTTTCTCGTCTTCCTTGTCCGAGCCGGGGGCTTTTGCCTGTACGATAGAGCGGTATGTTCTCCGTCTCCGACGGGAAACAGCCCGCTCCGCAGGTTCGGATCATGCGCTGACCCGATCGCCGGTCGCCGGGATCATGCTTCCCGCGGGGCCGTGGGAAGAAGACAACACTGCGGTGCGGCGTGTGCCCGCGGACGTTCGAGGACCGGTCCCGACGTCATGCTCGCGTTCCACTACGACACCATCGACTCGACGAACGACGAAGCGAAGCGCCTCCTGCAGGCGGGTCGAATCGCGCGCCCGGCGTTTCTGCTGGCGAGGGAACAGACGAACGGCCGAGGGAGTCGCGGGCGGCGCTGGTGCTCTCCCCGCGATGCAGGCATCTACCTGACGGTGGTGGACTTTCCCGGATGCCCGGTGCGGGAAGAAACGAGACTGTTCACCCTGGCCGCGGGCGTGGCGTGCGTCGAGGCGCTGGAGGCGGCAGCCGGTCTGGAGGTGCGGCTCAAACCGATCAACGATCTGTTCGTCCGCGGTCGGAAGCTGGGCGGCATCCTGACGGAAACGATCGTCGAGAATCAGCGGGTGGCCGCCCTGATCACGGGGATCGGGGTGAACGTCCATCGGGCATCGCGTCCGGTCGATCCGCCGGCGGCGGAACCGATCTGTCTGGCGGAAAGTCTGCCCTTTCCGCGATTCGCGCGGGTGGACCTGGAACGTCTGACCGCCCTGATCATCGCGCGACTGCTGGCGTGGAACCGGGTGGCGGCGCTGGGGGATGCGGACGCGGTTCGATCGGCCTGGTCGCTGCGGGCGCTCGGGCCGCCGGATCAGGCGGACGGGGTGGGCTGATCGCACTTCGCGGCCGCCTGCTGCGGATCTTCCCAGAGCACGTTGCTCGCATCGAAGACCGGTCCGTCGGTGCAACAAAGCCGGTATCGCCAGCCCTCCGGGTCCGTCCGGTCGCGGACGGGAACGACGCACGACTGACACAGGCCGGTGCCGCAGGCCATCGCCCGTTCCATGCAGACGTGGCATTCCACGCCCAGCTCGCCGGCCAGCGAAGCCACGAACGCCATCATGGGTTCCGGTCCGCAGGTGTAGAACACCGTGTCGGCCGGATCGAACGGGTTCGCCTGCGTAAAGGCACGGAGGGCGGCGCCGACGTGTCCGGAGTATCCCGCGGAACCGTCATCGGTGGCGATCACGACCTCCGCGCCGACGCGGCGGAATTCCTCCGCGCTCGGACGGGCGTGGAGGGCGGCCGGGTCGGCGGGATGGGTCGGATCGAGCGTCAAAGGAAGCAGGTCGGCGCGGCGGGCGCCGCAAAAGGCGATGATCCGCTTGCCCGCGCGGTGCAGCGCCTCGGCCAGCCAGAGCATCGGCGGCAAACCCACACCCCCGGCGATCAGACAGGCCAGCGACTTTTCCGGAGGAACGGGGAAACGGTTTCCAAGCGGTCCCAGCAGGCTGACGGCGTCGCCCGGTCGAAGCGATTGCATCCATCGGGTGGCTTTCCCGACGACACGGTAGATCAGATCGAGTTCCGCTCCCTCGCCCGATCGACGAAGGCCCGCGATGCTGAATGCCCGCCGAAGGAAGGGCCTGTCCACGCCGACGGTCGATGTTTCCGCCCCGTTCGGGCAAATGGCGGGCGGACAGATGTGGACGAACTGTCCCGGATCGGCGGCGGGAAACCCCGTAACGTGCAACGTGAGCCGATGATGCTCACGACAGATGCGGGGGTTTTCACGGACGTGAGCGGTTTCGATCATCGAACACGAATCCGTTCGGAGAAAGACGCTTCGGCGCCGCCGGTGCATACCAAAAAACTTCCGGAGCCGGGGAGCTTATCCCCGACCCCGGAAGTCCGCCACGGCTAAGTCAAGCCGCATATCCGTTTACGCCTGCGCCGCGGCCTGCGGCGCCCGCGCTGCGATGCCATGCTCCGCCTAACCTTGTACGTCCGAGGAGGGTCGCTGTCAATGTCCCGGCAGGATTTCACGGGGGCCTGGTTTTACCGTAAGTCTTTATTTAGCAATATGTTACAATGGTTCCGCTGCCGCATTGAAATCTTTCGTGTCACCGGAACCACGGGCTGCCAACCTCGACCGTCGGGGCATTCCGGCAGTCCGAACGCCTGCGTGTCGCCGACGAAAAACATTTACTGCTGAAATATTTAATTTTCTATGCAAGAAAAAGAACGGGGCGCTCCGTTCATTCCCTCCTTCGGGAACCTACGGGCGAATTCGTCATGTAGGCCCGGCACCGGAGTAGATCGGAGTATTGCCCGATCGCGTCTGCCGGCACGCCGCGATTGCTGCGGGAGGTCGGTAGGATGCGGCCATGTCGCCCAGGCTGAAGCGGGCGACTCGGAAGACAAGGAAGGAAAAAGATTCGGGAGCGTCTTCGCGGTCGCCCTTCTGCCTGCGCGTCCCTATCATCAGCGGGGACGAAGGATGGCCCAGGAAAAACGAAACAGCCTCGCGGAGTGGCTGGTGATCCTGCGCGATCAGGTGCCGCTGCTTCGGGAACGATTCATGGAATGGTGCGCGGGTGTGCGCGAGGAGCCTTGGATCCTCTGGCACACGCCGGCGA
>CAZNQN010000165.1:0-5951 GCA_964574925.1 uncultured Phycisphaeraceae bacterium
GCGGCGCGCCGAAGATCCGCGCGATGCAGATCATCGACGAGATGGAACCGGTCCGCCGCGGTCCCTACGCCGGGGCGGTGGGATACCTCGACTTCGCGGGCAACATGGACACCTGCATCGCGCTGCGGACGCTGGTGGTGACGCAGGGGGATGCGGGTCGCAACCGGGTGGACGTGCAGATCGGGGCGGGCATCGTGGCCGACTCCGTACCGTCCCGCGAGTACGAGGAGACGCTCAACAAGGCCCGCAGCATGCTCCGCGCCCTACAGATCGCCGATGCCTGGCAATCCGACGCCTGACGCACGCAGGCACATGATCATTCCGCGCGTCCGACGTTTCCGCAACAAGGCGCATCACGAAAAAACCCTGGCGGAAACTCGTGCGGCGGATCGTCACTTTCGATCGCCCGCCCCGTCTACGGATAGAAGCGCCCCATCATGCGCGGATACGGGATGGTTTCGCGGATGTGTTTGAGGTTGCAGATCCAGGCCACTGTGCGCTCCACGCCCAGCCCGAATCCGCCGTGCGGCACGCTGCCGTAGCGGCGCAGGTCGAGATACCATTCGTATTCGTGCTGAGGCAGGTTCTCCTCGTGAATGCGACGCAGGAGGCGTTCGTAATCTTCCTCCCGCGCCGACCCGCCGATGATCTCCCCGAACCCCTGCGGTGCCAGCAGGTCGAAGTTCTCCACCAGCCGATCGTCCAAGCGGTCCTCCCGCATGTAAAAGGCCTTGACCCCCTTCGGATAGTGCGTGATGAAGACGGGGCGGTCGTGCAGCCGGGAGAGGATCGTCTCGTCCGAGCCGCCCAGATCACGCCCCCACTGGAAGTTCGCCGCCAGTTCCATGTGGTGCGGAATGTTGCGGACCTGTTCTTCCAGCTCGGCCCGCTCCTCCCGGCATTCGATGACCTCCGCCGCCGCCAGGTCCTTTTTCCACTGTTTCCCGCCGCCGCGGACCACTTCCTCCAGTTCCGCGATCCGGCGGTCCAGCTCCGCGATCCGCTCCCGCTTTTCGGTCAGGTCGCGTTCGAGCAGCGCTTTCGCCTGCGGGCCGTGCAGCAGATCGACCGCCTCGCCGTAGGTCAGGCGGTGGAACGGTTTCCGCACCGCCCGCAGCTCCTCGACGTTGCGCCCGAGTTGCCGAAGGTCGTCTTCGTGTCGGCGAAGCACCTCCTCCACCACCGCGCAGAGAAAATCCTCCGCCAGGTCGATCACGTCGTGAAGCGACGCGAAGGCGATCTCCGGCTC
This sequence comes from uncultured Phycisphaeraceae bacterium, assembly GCA_964574925.1. Classification (GTDB taxonomy): domain Bacteria; phylum Planctomycetota; class Phycisphaerae; order UBA1845; family UBA1845; genus CAZNQN01. Next base: position 1,250 of record CAZNQN010000165.1, read on the forward strand.
CACCATCCAGAACTCCGTCAGGTGCCGTCGCGTCTTGCTCTTCTCCGCGCGGAAGGTCGGCCCGAAGCAGTACACCTTCCGGTGCGACATGCACGCCGCCTCCAGGTAGAGTTGACCCGTCTGCGCCAGGTAGACCTGCTCGCCGAAATAATCCACGGGAAACAGCGTCTGGGCGCCCTCCCCGGCGGCGGGGGCGAAGATCGGCGTGTCGATCAGCACGAACCCCCGATCGTTGAAATAGCGGCGGATGGCGTCCACGATCGTCGCCCGGATGCGGAGAATGCGCCACGGACGCTGCGACCGGAACCACAGGTGCCGGTGCTTCATCAAGAAGTCGATGCCGTGCGGCTTGGGCGTGATCGGATACCCCTCCGAGGCGTGGATGACGCGGACCTCCTCCAGGCTCAGTTCGTACCCCCCGGTGGCCCGCTCGTCCCGCCGTACCGTGCCCGTCACCTCCAGGGAAGATTCCTGCGGCAGCCGGCGGACGGTCTGGAACACGTCGACCGTCTCGTCTTTCTTTTCGATCACGCACTGGCACAGACCCGTCCCGTCCCGCAGAATGAGGAAGGCGATCTTGCCGCTCGAACGGGTGCGGTAGGTCCAGCCCTGAAGGGTGACCCGCCGCCCCTCGTGATCGGGCAGGCGGTCGATCGTGGTCACGCTCGTCGTCGCCGCGTCCATGGCGAGGCAGTGTAGGAAAGGCATGCGTCATCCGCAACCATCAACGGAGCCGCGACCGCCAAACGGAGCCGCGACCGTGAGGGAGCGGAAATCAAACAGCGAATCAACGGCGCCGCAATCGTCTGCTTGGGCGTTGCACGCAGACAGGTGAGGAAGCAACCCGAAGGGCAAGTGATGAATGTCGAATGGCGCATAGCGAATGACACGAACGTCCGGCGAAGCAGTGGGACGACCGCGTTCCCCCGATCGAAGTTCGACATGCTGTTCATCCAGATTTCGCCAGTCCGCATTCGAGCAGAATCTCCACGGAAGAAACCATCCCCGTGAAGGCACGGGGCGGAGGAAGACCATCATGAAAACGATCATCGAACCGTTCCGCATCAAGGTCGTCGAACCGATCCGCATGACCACCCGCGATCACCGGGAGCGCGTCCTGCGAGAAGCGGGTTTCAACCTCTTCCTCGTCGACGCCGACGACGTGTTGATCGACCTGCTCACCGACAGCGGCACCGGCGCGATGAGCAGCGAACAGTGGGCGGGCATGATGCGGGGGGATGAATCCTACGCCGGCGCCCGCAGCTTCCACCGCTTCTACGACCGTGTCCACGCCCTGACCGGCTTCGAGCACATCCTCCCCACCCATCAGGGACGCGCCAGCGAGCGCATCCTGTTCGAGGTCATGGCCGGTCCCGACATGATCGTCCCCAACAACAGCCACTTCGACACCACCCGCGCCAACGTGGAGCACTCCGGCGCCCGGGCGCTCGACCTGCCCATCCCGGAAGGACGCAAACCGCAGACCCGCCACCCCTTCAAGGGCAACCTGGACGTGGATCGGCTGGACGCGCTCTTCCGCGAGGTCGGACCGCAGCGCATTCCGCTGGTCATGGTGACCGTCACCAACAACAGCGGCGGCGGGCAACCCGTCAGCCTCGCCAACCTCCGCGCCGTCCGCGACGTCTGCGACCGCTATGAAACCCCCCTCTTCCTCGACGCCTGCCGCTTCGCCGAGAACGCCTTCCTCATCAAGAAACGCGAGGAGGGCTACGCCGACAAACCCGTCCCCGCCATCGTCCGCGAGATGTTCGACCTCGCCGACGGCGCCACCATCAGCGCCAAAAAGGACGGACTCGCCAACATCGGCGGATTGCTTCTGTTCCGCAGCGGCGATCTCGCGCAGCAGGCCCGCAATCTGCTGATCCTCACCGAAGGATTTCCCACCTACGGCGGGCTTGCGGGACGCGACCTGGAAGCCATCGCCCAGGGCTTCGAGGAGGTCACGCACGAAGACTACCTGGAATACCGCCTGCGCAGCGTGGAATACCTCGGCGAGAAACTGCGGGAAGGCGGCGTGCAGATCGTCGAGCCGCCCGGCGGGCACGCCGTCTACATCGACGCCTGCGCCTTCTGCCCGCACATGGAACTCGTCCGCCTGGCCATCCCCCGCCGCGTCTACACCCAAAGCCACATCGACTACGTGATCGAAGCCGTGCTGGAAGTCTACGAGCAGCGCGAGGCGCTCCGCCCGCTGGAGATCGTGGAAGCCCCCCCGCAACTGCGCCATTTCACCGCCCGCCTGCGCGAGTGCTGAACGGAGCAAAAAAACCGGCTCCCGTCGCCGCCCCCGCCGCCCCGGCCCCGCTGCCGCCTGCATTCGGCGGTCCGTCTCCCTCGCCAAACCGGACCTCGCCCCCGGCGGATCGCCCGAGCCGCCCGGTAGAATTCGGGAACCTCCGCCGAGGAAAAGCCCTGCAAAAGCGCCGGAACCATCACTTTATACAAATGAAAACAATTTACTCTTGAACTATATCTACATCCGTGTACGATATAAGGGGTGAGCGAGGGGTTTCGCCCCGATCGGCAAACTATGGAGGAATCACGCGATGCGGCGCTCGATTCGACGACTGGCGGTTCTGGGATTGGGGGTTTTGGCCCCGATCGTATCGGCCACCTGCGATCCGTTCACCGGCACCCTCGACGTGTTCCGGGACGACGATTGGGAGGACGTGACCGTGGACGTCTTCGTGGACGACCCCTTCTACGATCCCGGCTGCTTCGACTGTTTCGTGGACGAGTGGTTCGTCGACTGGTAACGCCGACCACACGGGGCGCGACCAATCGAGGCATCCGCCGCAGGCCTGTCGCTGTCGGAGATGCGCGGAGTGGAGGCATTCCGGCGCGGACGAGGACTTTCTGCCCTTCTTTTTCTGCGCCGACTCGCCTGCCGTCTCGACGATCCCGATAGAACCGTTGCCAGCTCGCACGGCCACGATTACAACAGGCGATCGGGTCGCCACAACGAGGCGACAGGCGAGTCCGTCCGGATTCCGAACGAGCCGCGAGGGCGTTTCGAACGTCGCCTCTCTCGCTTTGCGTTGCCGGACGTGCGGGACGCACGCGGTCTTTCAGGAGTGTCACGGTGCCGGTGCCCGACGAAGGCATGACAAGCAAACGGACCGGTAGACGGCGCGTCCTGCCCCGCGCGGAACGAGGCTTTTTCCCGACGATCAGCAACCCGCTCCTTGGATTCCACAACCGCTCGTATGCACCGACCCTCCGTTCGGAGCCGCAAGGGCCTGCCCGTGCAAGATCTCGCGCAGGCCGTCCACGTGCGATCGTTTTCTCGTTCGCCCTTGTTGGGTTCCTAGTAGTTCTCCTGTCCGCCGCATCCTCATCCGCTCAGACCGTCGAGCCGTCGCCCCCCGTCGTGCCCGATCAGCTTCGCACCTGCCGGGAGGGGCTGCTCGATCCCCAGGCCCGCTTCGACGAGCGCCGCCGGTGGGCCGACATGCTGCTTTCCTTCAAGACCCCGGCCGCCCGCGACATGGTGGTCGAGCTGCTCCGCACCGCCGACCGGCCGGAGGTTCGGCGGGCCCTGTGCAGCGTCCTGGCGGAAGCCGCCATTTCCCATCCGGAGCGGCTCGATGAAGCCTACATCGATCCGCTGGTGGACCTGCTCGAATCCCCGGACGCCGAAACCCGCACCTTCAGCGTACACGCCCTGGCCGACTTTCCCGGCGAGGCGGTGCCCGCCCGGCTGATCGCGGTGGCCGCCGACGCCTCGGCCTCGACGGCCAAGCGGCTCGCCGCCATCGATGCCCTCGCCGCCCACACCCACCGTCGTGAAGTCGTCGAACAACTGATCGCCCTGCTGGACAGCGGAATCCCGGAAATCACGCAGCATGTCCTGGCGGTGCTCGCTCCCATCACGAGGGAGGATCTGGGCCCCGATCCCGCCCGCTGGCGCGCATGGTGGAAGGAACAATCCAAACTCGGCACGGAAGCGTGGCTGGCCGCCCAGGTCCGCCTCTACCGCGACCGCGCCCGACGCCTCAAGGACCGTCTCGCGGAGGTGCAGGCGAAAAGCCGCACCGAGCAGCAACAGCTCGTGGAACGCATGCAACAGTTCCAGCGATCGTTGTACCGGGCGACGGCGGAGGACCAGCAGGACGCCCTCCTCGCCCGCTGGCTGGCTGATCCCCTCCCCGTCGTCCAGGAAACCGCCCTGACCATCATCAAGACCCGCATCGCCGACGAAGGGCGCAAACCGCAGGGGGCTGTCTTTTCCGCCCTGCTTGCGCTGTTGCATGACGGCACGCCGCAGACCCGCCGGGCGGCGCTGGAGATTCTCCAGAACCTAAGCGACCCGGCCGTCGTCACCGAAGCCCTCGCCCAACTGGAGAAGGAGCGCGACGTGGCTACGCGCACGGCCATTTTCAAGGCGCTGGGGAAGCTGGACAGTCCGCAGGCGCTTCCGGCCCTGATCCGGGAGATCGCCTCGCCCGACAGTCCGGGCGCGTGCGTCCGTCAGGCCGCGCTCGCCCTCGGGCGGATCGCCCCCCACGCGGGAGACGCCCTCCCCGCCGATCGGGCGGTCGCCGCCCTCAAGGACCGTTACCGCCGCACGGACCCCTCGGATGCGGCGATGCGGGCGGCGCTGCTGACCGCCATGGCCGGGGTCGCCGACGAAGCCTTCCTGCCCGAATTCCGCTCGGCGCTGGAGACGGAGGAACCGGAC
>CAZNQN010000166.1:0-5940 GCA_964574925.1 uncultured Phycisphaeraceae bacterium
GGCGGTGTCCCCTCGGGCGGTGTCCCCTCGGGCGCGGAGGCTCCGTTGCCCAGACCGGTCAGGCTCGGATAGCGCCCCCGCAACTGATCGAGCCGGGCGCGGGGGATGCGGACGCGCATCTCGACGCCGTCCTCGCGGTATCGTCGCTCCAGCACTTCGGCGGTCCGCCCGACTTCCGCCGAGAGCCGGCCTGCACTGTGCGGAATGCGCAGCGTGCATTCCACGCTGCCGCGCTGCATCTCCTCGAGCACCGCCCGGGTGAGGCGGTCGATCCCCTCGCCGGTTCGCGCGGAGACGGGGATCACCCTCGGCCGATGGGCGGCGAGCATCTCGGCAAGAGAGGTGTCGTCCGCGACATCCACCTTGTTGAGCAACGTGATCTGGGGAATGGCGGCGCAGCCCAGGTCGGCCAGCACGCGATCGGCGGCTTCCATCTGCCGACGGGCCGTGCGGGACGAAATGTCCACCACGTGCAGGAGCAGGTCGGCGTGAATCGCTTCCTCCAGCGTGGCGCGGAAGGAGGCGACCAGATGGTGAGGCAGGCGACGGATGAACCCCACCGTGTCGCTCAGCAAGACCGTCCGCCCCTCGCCCAGCTCCCAGCGGACGGTCTTGGTGTCGAGGGTGGCGAAGGGAAGATCGGCGGCGTAGCGGTCGGCCCCGGTGAGGCGGTTCATCAAGGTGCTCTTGCCCGCGTTGGTGTAGCCCACGAGACAGACGGTGAACTGATCGGCGCGGGAGGCGACCTCCCGCTCCTTGCGGCGGTCGATCTCGCGCAGCTCGGCGCGGAGGCGGGCGATGCGGTCCTTGACGAGACGGCGGTCGATTTCGATCTGGCGTTCGCCGGGACCGCGGGTGCCGACGCCGCCGACGGTGCCGGCCTGCGTCCCGCCGCCCGCGCCCGCGATCCGCTCCAGGTGCGTCCACATGCCGCGCAGACGCGGCGCGGTGTATTCCAACTGGGCCAGCTCCACCTGCAAACGCGCTTCGCGGGTGCGGGCCCGCAGGGCGAAGATGTCGAGGATCAGTTCGCTGCGGTCGATGACCTTGCGGCCGATCGCTTCCTCCAGGCCGCGAATCTGCCGCGGCGAAAGATCGTTGTCGAAGATCACCACGTCCACGTCGTGGTGCTCCACGCGCTCGATGATCTCCCGCAGCTTGCCCTTGCCCACGCCGAGGGCGGGGGTGAGGGTCATGCGCTTCTGGACGAGGCGGTCGACGACTTCCACACGGGCGGCCTCGGCCAGCCCCGCCAGCTCGCCCAGCGGGTCGTCGAAGTCGATCGGTTCGTCGGGAAGCAACACGCCGACGAGCAGGGCGCGCTCGGGACGTTCCTGTGCCTCGCCCTCGTGGAGACGGCGCCGGCGAAGCTCGGCGGGCGGAGGCAAGGGACGACCCTCCTCGTCAAAACGGGCTGGTCCGCTCATGATGTTTCGATCTTAGCGCCGCCCCCGGCCGGGTCAACATTTCACAGAGAGCGTCGACTTTCCCTCCAACCAGCCTCGTCGACGACGCCCGCCGCGCCGGAAAAACCGCAACGTTGCGAATGGATCACGAGTTCGCTTTAATGAATAATGAAACCAGCGCGGTTGTGCGTCGATCCTGCCCACAGGACGGTGCAGTTCCCGCCTTCCCGCGAAACGCACGGTGCGTCTTGCGATCGAAGCTGCGTTCCGCGAATACCGTGGTCCCGCCGAAACCGGGTGGCGCGGACGGCATGCATTCCCGCCCGCGGAGGGCGGAGTGAGGAGGAGAATCGAAAACCATGAAGACCATGCGCGATGCGTCGATGCGGCTTGTGCTTGCACTGATCCTGTTCACGTTGCCCTTGGGACTCGTCGGATGCCCGTCCGGCGGACCGGGCGGTTCCGGTGGAGGCGGCGGGGGCGGAAGCAATCCCCCGCCGACGGAACGCACCGAAGACGCGCTCTCCGGGCAGGTCTCGAGCCTTTCCGGCGATCCCATCGCCGGCGCCAAGGTCACGCTCGACAACGGGCGGTCCATGTCCACCGACGCGAACGGTTTCTTCTCGTTCGAAGGGCTTTCGGCGGGCGAGCGCGTCGTGGCGCGCTTCGAAGCCGACGGATTCGCGCCGACCGTCAAGGGGCTGACGGTGGGAACGGGATCGCCCGCGTGCGTGCTGATGGCGCCCGCGGCCGCGACCGTCACCCTGGATGCCGACACGTCCTCCACGCAGCGAAGCGGCGATTCCGCCGTCACCCTTACCGGCGGATCGCTGGTCGATGCGAACGGACAGCCGGTGAGCGGATCGGTGGACCTGACGGCCACCTTCCTCGATCCCAGCACCGAGGGCGTGATGGCGTTTCCCGGCTCGTTCGACGAAGCCCAGGCCACCGGGGGCGCGGACACATCGCTGGAGTCCTTCGGCTTTGCGATTTACGAGCTGAGCCAGGACGGCGAACCGGTGAACCTGGCGCCGGGGAGCACGGCCGAGATCGAATACGTGCTGCCCGACAACGCGCAGAACCGGTTCCAGGTCGGCGACAGAATCCCGCTCTGGGAATTCGACGAGGAGACGGCCACCTGGAAGGAAGCGGGCGAGGGCGAAGTCCGGCTCGCCTCCGACGGGTCGGGGCGGCTGGCGTGGTTCGCCACCGTGGACCACTTCAGCGCGTGGAACTGCGACGCGCCGCTGGAGGAGAAACATTGCCTGACCGGGCGGGTGTTGTTCGAAGGCAGCCCCGTCGGCGGAGCGATCGTCTCGGCCGTGGGGGTCGATTACAACGGCGTGTCCGACGCGACGACCGGTTCGGACGGTCGGTTCTGCGTGGACGTGAAGCGCAGTTCGACCGTGCGGGTGGAGGTGCGGCTCAACGGGTCGGCGATCCCCGTCCTGACGCGGGAGGTGACGGTGCCCGACGTGATCGCCGACTGCGCGACGGGGGGGTGCCTGGACATCGGCGACCTGGACGTCACCCTCGACGCCTGTGTGTCGGGACAGGTGCGCGATTCGGACGGCAATCCGCTGGGCGGGGTGACCGTGCACATCGTTCCGGGAGAAACGGTGGTGAGCGACTCGGACGGTATGTTCTGCGGCGCCACGATTCCCGATGCCACGGTCTACGTCTTCGCGGAAGGACGTCCCTCGACGACGGTGACGACGGGCGGGGCCGGAAGCTGCGGCGAGGGCGCGTGCGCGACGGCCGACATCGCCCTGACCTTCCCGGGAGACGGCGATCAGGTGGGGCAGATCAGCGCCGGTCTGGAACGCAGCCTCGTGGGTGGTTCGCTGGACACGACGTCGTTCAGCGTCGCCGCGTCCTTCGTGCTCGCCGACGCCGCGGCGCTGAGCGAAGCGGGCGTTTCGGGTCCGAGCGGGTTCGAGGTGACGGTCGAGTCCGTGGAAGGATGTACCGTGACCACCATGGAAACCACGGTGACGGTCTCGGACGAGACGGACCTCTCGACGCTTCCGGCGACGTTCGGACTGGGCGCCCTGGACGCGGGTCCGTCGGGGACGGCCTCGGGCGCGACCGCAACCGTGGATCTGCTGCCCGACGATCCGAACCGCACCGATCCGCCGTCGCCGTTTCTGGCGGGCTTCTATCGTCCGGAGGAAAGCTCCGACGAACTGCTCGCCCTGGGGTTCGGCGCCGGCCAGACCGTCCGGATCGCGTTTCCCGGCGGCGCGGATTTAGGGGCGTTCGAAGCCGTGGTGGACGTCCCGCCGGAGGTGGAGGTGCTGACGCCGGACCTGACGGCGGCCGATCTGACGCTGGATCTGGGCGCGGCGCTCGACCTGGCGTGGGTGGCCGGGGATGCCGGCGATACGGTGGTGGTCACCATCACGTCGTCTTCGTTCCTGCCGATTCCCAATCCGGACGGAACCCTCACCGCCAGCGGCACCACGGTCTCCGTGGAGTGCCGTTTTCCCGACACCGGATCGGGGACGGTGCCGGCTGCCGCGATGGGAAGCCTCCCCACCGACGACCCCCTGGCGACCACCACGCTGAGCGTCTCCCGCACGCGGGAAGGGGAGGCGTCGGTCCCGCTGCGTCGGGTGGCGGGGAGCGGGAAGGTCCACCTGATCGGCCGGGCGGGCGTCACGCGGGCGTTCATCCCCCTCCCCGAGGTCCCGGACATTCCGGATCTGTCCGACCTGTGTTCGCTGATCCCGTGCCCGGCGGGGACGGTCTGCAACCCGGACACGCTGACGTGCGATCCGCAATGAAGCGTAGATGTTTCGAGCCGCGGGATTGAAGCCCGCGCGGGGAAGCGGAACGTCGTCCGCCTCCGACGGCGGGAGGACCGGTCCGTCCTTTCCGGGCGGAATGGAGACGGGTACATGCGTGCCGGCGATGTCGTCGTGACGTCGGCAGGCGATGCGAACTAGGGCGAAGCGTCGTCGGGGGGCGTCTTGCCGGGACCGAATGCGCCCAGCTTCCACAGGACGATGAACTCGCTGTCGCCGGCGCGGACGACGCGGTAGGGTTGGGGGTCGTAATGGGTCACTTCCGGCACCTTGGCGACGGAGAAGACGGGCCGACCGGGAAGCTGTTTCACCCGCTCGATCCACTGGAACGTCACCGTGTTGATGATGCTGACGTCCTTGCGCCCGGTCAGGACGTGCTTGGCGTACCACAGGGCGGGTGATTCGCGCCAGGTGGAACAGATGACCGCATTCGCGGGCAGGGTCTTCATGTCCACATCCCGCACCCATTGCAGCGCGTCCTCGGACGAACGCGGGCCCAGGGCGGGCGCCCGCCACAGCATGGAGATGCTCACGGCCAGCATCAGCGATACGGCGCCCAATCGACGAACCACCCCGGCCTGACGCGGGAACAGCACCGAGGTGACGACGCCGAAAAGGACGGTGCACACGGCCAGCAGGGGGGAGATGTCGCCGGCTTGTCCGTGGATGTCGTACGTGCAGATGAAGACGAGATCGGCGACGGCGGCACCGATCAGGAGAGCGAACGCCTGGCGGAACCGGACCCACACCAGCGCCGCCCCGCCCAGAAGCAGCGTCATCGTCAACGCGAACCGCACCGGTTGATAGAGAAAGAACAGCTTGTAGACCCACCGCAAGCGGTTCCACATCCGCTTCGGTTCCGTGCGGATGTACTGATGGAACTCCTGGGCGGTGACGTGCCAGAGGATCCGCTCCCACTTGGCTGCCGGTCCGTCCGTCGATTCCGGCAGATGGCGGAACTCCGCGTTGTGATGGTCGATGTAGACATAGGGCGTGCTCGGGTTGTCACGCACCCAGAGGTAGCCCAGCGTGTAGAACCCCGGCAAGGACGCCAGCAGGGCGCAGACGCCCAGTCGCCCGACCGCCCGAGCGGGGGTGAGGCGATGCCGCCGGGACGCCGCCCACCACGCGATCACCACGAAGGGAAGGAAATAGATCGCCACCGGACGATTGGCGACGAGGAACCCGTACAGCAAGGCTGCGACGAACAGGTCGCGCGTCTTGCCCCGCGCATGGTGGCGCATCAGCAGGTAGATCACGCCCAGCAGCAGGGCGAGAGACAGACCGTACACTTCCGGGGCCACCAGGTTGACCCAGATCCAGAGTCTGGCCATGCGCCACGTCGCCAGTCCCAGCGCCAACGCCGCCGCCCACCACGCATCGACGCCGAGACGGATCATGATAAGGACAAGGAGCATAAGGGCCGTGATGCCCGCCGCCAGGCATCCCAGCGACACCATGTAGGCCGGATCCACGCCCGGCACCTGCGTGAGCAGATGAAGCAGCGACACGTACCCGGCATATCCGGGCGGATGCATGACACCGAGGGTGGCGGCCGCCAGTTGCAGATCCCCGCCGTCGCTGTAACAGATGCCCGGTGGCAGAAACGGGACCGTCGAAACGGCCAGGACGAGAACGAACAGCGCCACGGCCGACCGCTCCGAGCGGGTCAGCGGTTTCCAGGAGCCGTCCCCTCTTTCGCCGACGGCAACCGGGCGCGGATGCTC
>CAZNQN010000167.1:0-2968 GCA_964574925.1 uncultured Phycisphaeraceae bacterium
GTCTTTGCGCTCCTTGACCTCGATCTCGGTGGCGCCGCTGACGCTGATGACAACCACGCCGCCCGTCAGCCGCGCGAGCCGCTCCTGCAACTTCTCCCGGTCATAGTCGCTGGTGGACTTTTCGATCTGCGTGCGGATCTGGTCGCAGCGCGCCTTGATGTCGGATTTCTTGCCGGCGCCCTCGATGATCGTCGTATCGTCCTTGGTGACGACGACCTTGCGGGCCCGACCCAGGTCCTTGAGCGTGACGTGCTCGAGCTGGATGCCGAGATCTTCGCTGATCATCGTCGCCCCGGTGAGCACGGCGATGTCGCCGAGCATGGCCTTGCGGCGGTCGCCGAACCCGGGCGCCTTGACGGCGCAGCACTTGAGCACGCCGCGGAGCTTGTTGACCACCAGACCCGCCAGCGCCTCGCCCTCCACGTCCTCGGCGATCACGAGCAGCGACTTGCCGCTGGAAGAGACGGCCTCCAGCAACGGCACGAAGTCGCGCAGGTTGGAGATCTTCTTCTCATGCACGAGGATCACCGGGTCGGTCAGCACGCACTCCATCGACGCCGGGTCGGTCACGAAGTAGGGCGAGATGAAGCCCTTGTCGAACTGCATCCCCTCGACGATCTCCTTCTCCGTCTCCAGGGACTTGCCTTCCTCGATCTCGACCACGCCTTCGGTGCCGACTTCCTCCAGCGCATCGGCGAGCAACCGCCCGATCTCCTCGTCACCGTTGGCGGAGATGGTCGCCACCTTCGCCAGGTCCTCCTTGGAGCGGACCTTGATGGCGAGGTTTTCGATGGCGCCGACGGCCGCCTTGACCGCCATGTCGATTCCCCGCTTCAGGGCCATGGGGTTGACGCCGCTGGAGACGGCCTTGAACCCCTCGCGGAAGATCGCTTCCGCCAGCACGGTGGCCGCCGTCGTCCCGTCGCCCACCTCGTCGCTGGTCTTCGACGCCACCTGGTTGATGAGCTTCGCCCCCATGTTCTCGAACGGCTGGGGAAGCTCGACCTCCTTGCTGACGCTGACGCCGTCCTTGGTCACCCGCGGGGACCCGAACGACTTCTGGAGGATGACGTTCCGCCCCGTGGGCCCCATCGTCACCTTGACGGCGCCGGCGAGTTTCGAAAGTCCTTCCAGGATCTGCCGTCGCGCCTCCTGGGAGAACATGATCTGCTTGGCCATGACCTTACACTCCTTGCTTTTCTGAACCCGTCTGCTCGCCGCGGCGATGCCGCGAGGCGATCGATTCGTCTATTTCTCGACGATCGCCAGAATGTCGCTCTCGCGGAGCACGACGTAGGTGTCCGTCCCGAACTCGATCTCGGTCCCGCTGTACTTGCCGTAGAAGACCTCGTCGCCCAGCTTGACGCTCATCTCGCCCCGTTTGCCGCTGTCCAGCAGCTTGCCGGGGCCGATCGCCACCACCGTCCCCCGCTGGGGTTTCTCGCGGGCGTTGTCCGGCAGGATGATCCCCCCGGCCGTCTTCTCCTCCGCCTCGCACGGTTCCACCAGCACCCGATCGTCCATCGGTCGGAACTTGATCTTGGTCTTCTTCGCCGTCGCCGTTGCCATGGGTCTGTCACCTCCTCAGATGAAAGGGAGCGTTCGCCTCCCTCGCTGCACCGTCGTTTCGTTTCACGCCATCCGTTTCGGAATCCCGTTCTCCGGTCGGTTCAGAAGTCCATGTCCTCGCCCATGCCCGGCGGGGTCTCCTCCTCGCCCTCTTCCTTGGGCTTCTCGGAGATGCACACCTCGGTGCTGAGCAGGATGCGGGCCACGCTGCTTCCGTTCTCCAGCGCCGACCGCACCACCTTCGTCGGGTCGATGACCCCCTCCTTGAGCAGGTCGGTGTACTGGCCGGTGTCGGCGTTGAACCCGAACGCCCCGTCCTTGGACAGCACCTTGTGCAGCACGACGCCGGGGTTGAATCCGGCGTTGGCGGCGATCTGCCGCAGCGGCGCGCTGAGCGCCTCGCGGACGATCTCCGCCCCCGTCTTCTCATCGCCCGTCAGCTTCAAGCGGTCGATCGCCTTGGCGCACCGCAGCAGCGCCACGCCGCCGCCGGGCACGATCCCTTCCTCGATCGCCGCCCGCGTCGCGTGGAGGGCGTCCTCGATGCGGGCCTTTTTCTCCTTCAGCTCCGTCTCCGACGCCGCCCCCACGTTGATCTGGGCCACGCCGCCCGCCAGCTTCGCCCGACGCTCCTCCAGCTTCTCCCGGTCATAGTCCGAGGTCGTCGTCTCGATCTCCTGGCTGATCTGCGCGATCCGCGCCTGGATCTCCTTCGTCGATCCGGCGCCCTCGATGATCGTCGTGTTGTTGTTGTCCACGCGGATCTTTTTCGCCTGCCCGAGGTCGGAGATGGAGACCTTCTCCAGGTCCAGCCCCAGGTCTTTCATGATCGCCGTTCCGCCGGTGAGAATGGCGATGTCCTGGAGCATGGCCTTGCGCCGATCGCCGTACCCCGGCGCCTTGACCGCGCAGACCTGAAGGATGCCCTTGAGTTTGTTGACGACCAGCGTGGCGAGCGCTTCGCCCTCCACGTCCTCGGCGATGATCAGCAGCGGGCGTTTCGTCTTGGCCACCTTTTCCAGCAGCGGCACCAGTTTCGGCACGCTGCTGATCTTCTCCTCATGCACGAGGACAAAGGCCTTGTCCAGCACGCACTCCATCGCATCCTGGTCGGTGACGAAGTGGGGCGAGAGATAGCCGCGGTCGAACTGCATGCCCTCCACCAGCTCGATCTCGGTTTCGGAGCTTTTCCCCTCCTCCACCGTGATCACGCCGTCCTTGCCGACCTTCTCGAAACAGTCCGCCAGCAGATTGCCGATCGCCGTGTCGTTGTTGGCGGAGATCCGCGCCACCGCCACGATGTCGTCCCGGCGATTCGCCTTGATGGGACGCGAAATCTTCTTCAGTTCCTCGACGACGGCGCCGACCGCCGCCTGGATGCCCCGCGTCAGCGCGAAGG
>CAZNQN010000167.1:2978-5926 GCA_964574925.1 uncultured Phycisphaeraceae bacterium
CCGTGGTGGTGCCGTCGCCGGCGACGTCGCTCGTCTTGCTGGCCGCCTCCTTGACCAGTTGCGCCCCCATGTTCTCGTACTTGTCTTCCAGTTCGATCTCCTTGGCCACGGTGACCCCGTCCTTGGTCACGTTGGGGCTGCCCCAGCCCTTGTCCAGGACGGCGTTTCGCCCCCGCGGCCCCAGCGTGGACTTGACCGCACTGGCCAGCTTCTCCACGCCCGCCCACAGGGCCTGGCGTGCCTCCTGCTCATAGGCCAACTGCTTGACCGCCATTGTCTCGTCTCCTGCTCCTTACGCTGTCTGTCTGCCCATGCCTGAACCTACGCGAAATCCCCCTCCGCGTCGCCCGCCCGCCAGACCCGTGGACCGGGCGCACGGGCGGACACCTCCCGAAAATGCAAAAATCGGACCATCCCCCCGCTGCCAGCGCGTTTTTCGTAACTTCCTGCCGTGAAAGGACTTACGGTTCGTTTGCAGACTTCCGCCGATGCCGCCTGCGCTGCCACCTTGGCAGCTCCGCCCCCCTTCCCGCACAATCCATTGCCAATTTGACAGAAACGACCGTCCCCCGGATCGGGACGGCGAGGTGCTGCAAGACCGCCGGGAGGATCTCAGGATGGACATCCGCATTCGAACCGCCACCCCTGCGGACGTGGAGACGATCGCCGGTTTCAACCGGGCCTCGGCCGAGGAGTCCGAGGGCATGACCCTCGACCCGAAAACGGCGCTGGCCGGGGTACGGGCGGCGATGGAGGATCCGCCCCGCTGCCGCTACTACCTGGCGGAGACCGCCGGCCGCCCCGTCGGTCAGACCATGCTCACCTACGAATGGAGCGACTGGCGGAACGGGTGGTACTGGTGGATCCAGAGCGTCTATGTCCTTCCCGAGTTCCGCCGCCGCGGCGTGTTCCGCTCGCTCTACGAGCACATCCGCCGTGAAGCCCGCGCCGATCCCACCGTCTGCGGACTGCGGCTCTACGTGTACCGCGAAAACGAGCGTGCTCTTGCAACCTACCGGAATCTGGGCATGACGGTCACGGATTACCTCATCTGCGAGGCGTTGTGGAAACCGTCGTGACCGGCATCGAGCGCAGAGGCGAAGCGGATGCGCAAGCGACGCTGTACGAGTTCCAGCCCCACGCCCGCCGCCAGGGACGCCCATACCGTTGCCGTACACCATGAGGGCATGGACCAGGTGCCGGCGGCGACGCGGAGCCGCTCAGCCTCGAAGTAAACGACCATGGCGGCGGACATCGCCAGCCAGGGCAGCAGCATGGGACGCCGCGGGCCACCCGTGAGACGCGGTCCGTCCGGCGATCGGCTCGAAGTACGAACACGTCCATGACGGTGGGGCAGGGCCGATCCCTGATCCGTCCGCGCGCGAGGAATGCCTGCGCCTTGCCCGCGGACAGGCACAGGCGGGCGGTCGCGGCTTGTTTCGATTCCTTCTTCCGCTCCCTTACGGTCGCGGCTCTGTTTCGCCTCCGCTCCCTTACGGTCGCGGCTCTGTTGCCGCCGGTCGCCGCTCTGTTGTTGCCGGTGGCGGCGCAGACGCGGGGCGCGGCTCGACTCATCGCCTGCACGGGCAGGGTCGGCATCGTCGGAGCCGGAAGGCGGAGCCGGTCGTTCTCGAACCGTTCGAAAGGGAAGGAACACGAGCACCCACGTCAGGTACCAGTAGTGCAGTACGGGGAGCAGGCAGGTCGTCGCCGATGCCGCCCGAAAGGCGTACGTGTCGAGGCCATCCGTATCAGTACCGACGGAACGAGCGGCTGCATTCGTCTTCGCAAATGGGGAGAAGGATGCGGAGCCGTTCCGCCCGGCCAGTCGGAAGAGGATTCCGAGCAGCAAAACCGCATTGACGGCTTTGACCGGTGGGGCGGCGGTCCACGAGGCGGGCAGCAGAGAGATCAGGCTGAAAAAGGGCGGTCCGCCGGCGAAACGAAGGAGGCTGGTGGCGATACCAGCCCCCGCGTCGAGATACGGAATCCAGCACAACCCCACGACGAGCATGGCCGGGAGCAGGACGCGCGGTCGTCTCCACAGAAACCAGGGAACGAAGAAACCGGCTGTGATCTTGACGGCGAGGGCGGCGCCCAGGGCGGCGCCCGCCGGCCAGGTTCGGTCTTCCTGCTGAAAGCGGACGGCGAACAGCAGCATCAGCAGCATGAGGCTGTCGAGGTGTCCTTCGACGGCAAAGGCCGTCAGCACCAGCGGACAAAGCCCGTACAGCGAGGCGAGTGCGGGCGGTCGTCCGGTGCGTCGCAGGCAGGAAGCAAGCAGAAAGAGCACGCATACGTCCGCGACGACGTGGAAGAGCTTTACACACTGCGGGGAGGGGTCGAGGGCGGCTGCGAGGCGGAACTGAAGCTCGGCGAGGGGGCCGTAGATGGCCGGATAGTCCGGATGGTTGATGCACGTCCAGTCGTCGTCGCGGAGAGCAAGCAATCGGGGATCGTCCGGCGCATGGGCGTAGGGATTGAAGCCCGCCTGCTGAACCCGCCCTTCCCAGACGTAGCGGTAGGCGTCGTCGGTGGGCGTGACGCGAAGCAGGATCAGCCGCAGCAGCACGCAGATGATCCACCAGCCGTGCCGGGACGCGAAGCGGACGAGCGGAGACGGCGTACCCGGCGATCGACCGGGCTTCAATAGAACGACGGCAATCAGGGCATATCCGGCGAAGGCGACGAGGTAAGCCGTCTGGAACGCCCGGACGTCGGCGGGGATGGAACCCCGT
Source organism: uncultured Phycisphaeraceae bacterium (assembly GCA_964574925.1). Taxonomy (GTDB): domain Bacteria; phylum Planctomycetota; class Phycisphaerae; order UBA1845; family UBA1845; genus CAZNQN01. The sequence continues at coordinate 5,717 of CAZNQN010000167.1, forward strand.
GCGGCCGTGCGAACGGCGAACCAGCATAGTGCGGCTCCACCGATCACGACGGCCGCCGTGCGCCCTCCGAAGGCCTGAAACACAGCGGAACGCGGCGGGAACGTGTCGCTCATCTGGTCGTGTGCGTGTCCCCGTTCGGTCGGGATCGTTTCAGGAGGAACCGGCCGGGTTGGGGGAGGCGGAATCTCCGGGGAAGAGGGCGGTGGAGGG
>CAZNQN010000168.1:0-5924 GCA_964574925.1 uncultured Phycisphaeraceae bacterium
GAGGTGGACCGTCTCGCGGAGGCGAACCAGCCGCTCGTCCGTCTCCGCGGACGGTGGATCGAACTCCGTCCCGAGGACTTCCGGGCCGCGCATACGTTTCTCCGGCGTCATCCCCGCGGACAGATGCCGGTTCGCGAAGCGCTGTCCCGCTGCCTGATGGCCGAGGATCTGGAAACGGGCGTTCCCTTCGCCGGGCTGAAGGCGGAAGGGTGGGTCCGCCCGCTCCTCGACGCGACCCGTTTCGACGAACGGCTGCTCCGCGTGGACCAGCCGAGACGTTTCGAAGGTTCCCTCCGTCCCTATCAGCTTCGTGGACTCGCGTGGCTGGTCTTTCTCGACCGGCTGGGGTTGGGGGCGTGCCTGGCGGACGAGATGGGTCTGGGCAAGACGATCCAACTGATCGCCCTGTGGCTGTACGAGCGGGAGTCGGGCACAAGCCCGGGACCGACCCTCCTCATCGTGCCCATGTCGCTGGTGGGCAACTGGCAGCGGGAGATCGCCCGCTTCGCGCCCACGCTGCGGGTCATGGTGCATCATGGGATGGACCGTCTGGCCGGCGAGGCATTCGCGCGAGAGGCCGCCGACGCCGACGTCGTCATCTGCACCTACGGCCTGGCACACCGGGACTTCGAGCATCTGGCCGCGGTCGACTGGCACCGGATCGCGCTGGACGAGGCGCAGAACATCAAGAACCCGGCGGCCAAGCAGTCCATCGCGGTGCGCGCCCTCCGCGCGAGACATCGGGTGGCGTTAACGGGCACGCCGCTGGAAAACCGTCTCACCGAGTTGTGGTCGATCCTCGATTTTCTCAATCCGGGCTACCTGGGCAGCGGCAGCGAGTTCCGCCGCCGCTTCGCCATCCCGATTGAGCGATACCGCGACGAGGACCGCGCCCGCCGCCTGCGGCAGTTGATCCGCCCCTTCGTCCTCCGCCGGCTCAAGAACGACCCCGCCGTGGCGGTCGATCTGCCCGACAAGATGGAGATGAAGGTCTATTGCAACCTGACGCGGGAACAGGCGCGGCTGTACGAATCCGTCGTCGGCGACATGCTGGGACAGATCGACGGGGCGGAAGGCATTCGGCGGCGGGGGTTGATCCTCGCGGCCCTGGTGAAGCTCAAGCAGATCTGCAACCACCCGGCGCATTTCCTGCGGGAAAACCGCGCCGATCCGCATCGCAGCGGCAAATGCGAGCGATTGGTGGAGATGATCGACGAGCTGCTTGCCGAGGGGGACCGCGCGCTGATCTTCACGCAGTTTCGCGAGATGGGCGCGCTGTTGCATGACCTGTTCCGCGAGCGATTCCACCGGGAGGTGCTTTTTCTCCACGGCGGCACCCCCCGGGCCAAGCGCGACGAGTTCGTCCGCCGCTTTCAGGATTCCGACGACGATGTGCCGCTGCTGATCCTTTCCTTGAAGACGGGCGGATACGGGTTGAACCTCACCGCCGCCGGGCATGTCTTCCACGTCGATCGCTGGTGGAACCCGGCTGTGGAGGACCAGGCCACCGACCGCGCCCACCGCATCGGCCAGACCCGACACGTCCAGGTCTACAAGTACGTCTGCGTGGGCACGCTCGAGGAGCGGATCGACGCGCTGCTGGAGCAGAAGCGCAACCTGGCCGACAAGATCGTCGGCAGCGGCGAGGACTGGCTGACCGAACTGTCCACGGAAAAGCTGCGGGAGATCCTCACGCTCTCGCGGGACGCGGTCTCCGAGGAGTGAAAAGGAAACGATCGATGCAACGCCGTGAACACGAAGAAACGCGGTCTCATAAGGGCGATCCGCACACAGGCCCGTCCGCTTCGCCGCCGCAACCGGAAGCGGTTTTCTGGCGGGCCGGATCGGGCCTCGACGACATCCCCGTCCGCATCGAGCCGCCCGATCCGCCGCTGCAACTGCTCGAACAACTCGGATCGTCCCCCTTTCCGCGCGGCGGATTTCCCGTGATCGGTTTCCTGGCCACCACCTATGAAAAGGTGAGTCGCTTCGCCCTCGGGCGCGGTTGACAGCGGGGAGGCGGCGGCGTAGGAATGTCGCTTTTCCGGCCGACCTAGCTCAACGGTAGAGCACAGCTTTCGTAAAGCTGGGGTTGTGGGTTCGAATCCCACGGTCGGCTTTTGCGCTGGAGCCTGCGTAGGTGTATCCCCTGCGATCGTCCCCTTCCATGTCGGCTACCGGTGGCTCTTGATCTGCCGCACCCGCGCACGGCTACGTTTCCAAGTCGAACCATGCACTAGCGCCGCCAGCGGAGGAGCCGCTCGAAGAGTCGTTTCACCCGCGGGGTGAGCTTCGTGCGGTTGTAGGCATCGGCTGCCTTCTTGATGACTTCCGCCTGCGTGGGATAGGGGTGGATCGTTTTCGCCAGGGTGCCGAGTCCCGCGCCGGCGACCATCGCCAGCGTCAGTTCGGAGATCATGTCCCCGGCGTGGCGGGCGACGAGCGTGGCGCCGAGGATGCGGTCGGTGCCGCGCTGAACGTGTACCTTGAGGAATCCGTCGGTCTCGCCGTCGAGGATCGCCCGGTCCACCTCCGCCATCGGCACCGTGAACGTCTGTACACTGATGCTCTTCGCCTCGGCCTCATGCGCGTACATCCCCACGTGGGCGATTTCCGGATCGGTGTACGTGCACCACGGAATCGTCAACATGCTGGTGCGCGCCCGGCCGAAGAACAGGGCATTCTGGATCACGATGCGGGCCATCGCGTCCGCGGTGTGGGTGAACTTGTAGGGGAAGCAGATGTCACCGGCCGCGAAGATGTGTCGGTTCGTCGTCCGCAGATGGTCATCCACCTTCACGCCGGTTCGTTCGTCGTATTCGACCCCGGCGGTCTCCAGGCCGAGATGCTGCACGTTGGGCGCCCGACCGACCGCGACGAGCACGGCATCGAACGCCCGTTCGTGCTCCTTGCCGTCGCAAGCGACGGTCAGGATCCGTTCGTCGCCCTCGCGGCGGGCGCGGTTGACGCGACAATCGCAGATCAGTTCGACCCCGTCGCGCACCAGGGCCCGCTCGACCCACTCGGCCGCATCCCGATCCTCCCGGATGAGAATCTGTTTGGCCCCTTCGAACAGCGTCACCTTGGAGCCGAAACGGGCGAAGGTCTGCGCCATCTCGCAACCGATGGGACCGGCGCCGATGACGGCCAGTCGCGGCGGCAGCTCGGTCAGCGAGAAGATCGTTTCGTTGGTGAGGTATCCTGTCTTCGCGAGACCGGGAATGGGCGGAGCCGCCGCCCGCGCGCCGGTGGCGATGCAGGCGCGGGCGAACTCGAGCGTGGTCTCGCCGACGCGGAGCGTGTGCGGCCCCGTGAACTCGCCCGCCCCGATGAAGACGTCCACCCCCAGATCGCGGAAGCGGGCGGCGGAATCGTGTCGGCTGATCCCCGCGCGCAGCCGCCGCATCCGTTCCATCACCTGCGCGAAGTCCACCCGCGCCCCGTCGGGCACGTGCACCCCGAACTCCGCCGCCCGCCGCACGTCGGCGTACGCCCGCGCGCAGCGGATCAGCGCCTTGGACGGCACGCAACCGACGTTGAGACAGTCCCCGCCCATCAGATCACGCTCGACGAGCGCCACCTTGGCACCCAGCCCGGCCGCTCCCGCCGCCGTCACCAGACCGGCCGTGCCCGCGCCGATCACCACCAGGTTATAGCGCCCGCTCGGCTGCGGGTTCACCCACTCGGGCGGATGCACGTTGCTCACCAGCGTGCGGTTGTGTTCGTCCATCGGTTTCGTCTGCGGCAGGTCGATCATGGGCGAATCGGAGACCGATGAGGAAACGGGAGGCGAGGACGAGGTGGAAGTGGACATCAGGGGTTCCCTTACGGTTTGTTTCGCTTGTCGTTGAGGGTCCAGTCGTATTCCAGCCAGCGGACCTTGGGTTTCTGACCGGCGTCCAGGGCGCGCTTCACCTCTGGAGAATAGCGGGCCACGAAGTCGAGCACCGACCCCGCCACCTGCTTGAAATCGCCGCCGTACCAGTCATACAGCTTCGTCAGGTAGACGGTCTTTCCATCGTCCGAAAGGCGGAACCACCGCGGGTGTGTGTGGACGTAGCGGGCCTGGTCGTCCAGTTGCGCTTCCAGTCGATCCCCACGATACGCCTCATTGCGCAGCTTCGGGCACCCGATGGCGGCGCACACGAGGGCGAAGTGCACGCGCGGCTCGCGGAACTTGGGGCGGATCTCCTTGTGCTCGATGTCGTCGAGGCTCAGCGTCTTGCCCGCCAGGTTCCAACGCCGCGCCTTCCACCGCTTGCCGGAGGGAATGTCGCGGATGGAACGGATGTCCGGGTAATGGTCCAGGATCAAGCGCAGCGTAAACGCGTTGTAGGCGTTGATCAGCAGGGCGAGTTTTTCATCGCGGCCCAGCGAATCGAACGGCGCCTCGGCAAGCGACGCGATGTAGGCGTCGAGCCGGTTCGCTTCCTTCTTCAACCCCGCGTAGTCCACCCATCCGTCTTCGTCCACGAAGCGGTGAAGCAGATCGTCGAAAACGGAGTGATCGAAAACGGCCCCCCCCTCCTCGCCGGCGTAGGCTTCGTGCAGCGTCACCGCGACCGGCCCGAACAGACTCTGGATCGCGTCCCGATGCGTGGCGGCAAAGGCGGCCGCCGCCGAGAGCAGAACGGCCAGCGAACCCAGCACGGCGGCACTTCGCATTCCGGATGATGCCGCTTCCGATTGTGGGCCCGCAACGTCGCGCGAAGCTGTGGGCGCGCTCGCGTCGTCGATGCCCGTCGTTTCCCGGATGGCGCGGGCGGCGATGAGCGTCACGTAGACCGTCACCGCGACGGTGGCCAGCAGGCCCACGATCATCATCGCCCACTCGCCCGGCGTCTTGCCGCTCGACGCGCCGGCCGCGGTGGCGACCCCTTCCCGCCCCATGTACCCGAGGTAGACGTACAGGAACGTCCCGGGCAGCATGGCGATCCAGCTCGCCAGCACGCAGGGCCAGAACCGAACCGCCGTCAGACCGAACAGGTAGTTGCTGAAGTTGAACGGCACCACCGGTGACAGACGAAGCAGCGCGATGATCTTCCACCCCCGCTCGCCGATGGCCCGGTCGATCGCCTCGAACTTCGGGTAGCGTTTCGCCTGCCGTTCCACCTTCTCCCGCGCGAGGTAGCGGGCGATCAGAAAGGCCAGCGCCGCCGCCGTCGTCGACGCCAGTGACACGGTGATCGTGCCCACCAGTGGACCGAACAGCGCCCCGGCGGCCAGCGTCAGCGCCGATCCCGGGACGAACAGCAGCGAGGCGAGGATGTAGACGATGCCCATCACCACCGGGCCCAGCGCTCCCATCCCCGCCGCCCGCTGGGAGACCGCATCGAGCATCGCCTGGACCGGCAGCGAACGCAGCAGCACGCCCGCCGCTCCCAGGATCACCAGCACCGAAACAACCCGCACGATCGTGGCGAGGCGGCGGGGCGGGCTTGTCCGCCGCGCGGGCGGGTCCGTTTCACGGACGGCCTCGGCCCGCGCCGGCGTCTCGCTTCGGGGTGAAACCGTTTCCTGCTCGTTGGACGGGGCCTGGATCATGGTCGGTTCCATTTCTTCTTTTCGGATATTCGGACGCCGGAATTGTACGTCCGGATCTCTCTACGCTGCAATGAACCCGCCGGAGGGCGAAATCCTTCCCGCAAATCTGTGTTTTTCTATCCGAGGGTCCGAAGACGCCGTCGGAACAGAGCCGCGAGCGGTACAACGCGCCGCGACCGCCAAAACAGAGCCGCGACCGTGAGGGAACGGTAAAGCAAACAGCGAATGTCGAATCGCGACCGGAATCGAAAGCGATTGCAGCGGTGCAGCGGCAGAGGATTCGCATCGACCGCCTTAAGCGCGGAGAGAAACTGCCCGCTCGATTCGAGAAAGACGCTACGTGCGGGCGAGGGCGGGCGCGGTCGTCTCCGTCGACGGCG
>CAZNQN010000169.1:0-5916 GCA_964574925.1 uncultured Phycisphaeraceae bacterium
GTATCGGAGAGACGGTTTGGTCGCGTTGTTCGCAGCGATGCTGGTCAGCGCTGGCGCCGCGCAGGGCGCGCCCGCATCGGCGAAGCAGGTTCGCGGGATCGGCGAGGTGACGGGCAACGACGTGTACGTCCGCAGCGGGGCGAGTCTGAACCACTATCCCGTGCTCAAGCTGCACGCCGGCGACCGCGTGACGGTCGTGGGGCAGACGGGCGAATGGCTGGAGATCCTCCCCCCGGAGGGTGTGTTCAGCTTCATCTCCGGGGACTACGTGGACGTCCCGGACGGAACCCGCGGCGTGGTCAACGGCAACAACGTGCGGGTACGGGCGGGATCGGCGCTGCCGGAATTCGCCAAGCTCAAGTACGTCGTCCAGACCAAGCTGTCCAAGGGCGCGGAGGTGGAGGTGATCGGGCGGGAGCCGGACGGCTTCCTCCGCATCAAACCGCCCAAAGGGGTCACCGTCTGGATCCATCGCCAGTTCGTGCAGATGTTGCCGGGTTCCGCGGCTTCCCTCCCGACAACCGGACGCTCCGATGTTCCCTCCCCCGGCGCGGGCGCTTCGAAGGGTGGAAAGGGCGTCCCCGCCGACACGGAAAAGGCCTCTTTGGGCACGGCAGCCGGGGCGGTATCCGTGGAGGGGCGGCCTTCCTCGGCCTTGGCGGCGATCGCCGATCCGACGTTGCGCGAGACGCTCCGGGGGCTGGACGCCCGCGCCGAGGCGGAATTGAAGAAGCCCGTCGAGCAGCGGAACTTCCGTCCCTTGATCGGGGAATACGAGAAGGTGGCATCGGGTGCATCGGACGAAACGGGCCGCCGGTACGCCCGCGCGCGGCTCGATCAGCTCCGCTACATGGCGAAGGTGGTGGAGACGTTGCAGGAACTGCGGCGGATGAATGAGAAGGCCGAGTCACAGCGGCGGCGCTTCCTGGAGGAACGGGCGGAGCTCGGTTCCAAGTTGCCCCCCATCCCCAGCGATATCGACGTCCAGGGCGAGTTGCGGACCAGCGCGCTGTATCCGCCCGGATCGCAGCCGCGACGGTTTCGCCTGGTGGATGCTTCCGGCGGGCGGGAGCGGACGATCGGCTATGTCGAAATCCCCCCCGATGCGAAGATCGCCGTCAACGATCTGGTGGGGCGATACGTGGGCGTCCGCGCGTCGAAGAAGCGGTTGCAGGCGGGTGCGATCAACCCGGTTCCCATCTATGTGGCCGAGGACATCGTCCCCCTCCAACCCCCCAAGACGGCGGCGGCCGTCTCTCCCGGTGAGCATTGACGTCTCCGCCCTTGGCGCGGGGGGCGGAGGTTCACAGAGCGGTTGCGGGCGGCGTCGGCGCGGGCGCGGCCGCGCAACGAGGATCAAGAGGAATGTCACGCATGACCGGACGTTTGCATCGGCTGAGCAAGAGATTGATGCCCCTGCTGGCGGCGGGATATTTGTTGCAGGCCGGCGGTTGTACCACCATCGACACCAACCTGATCACGCAGGGGTTGCTGACCGCCATTCTGAACAACCTGATCACGGACATCGTGTTCGGCGTCTTCAACGTTCCCATTTGACGGACGAGCCGGACCGTCGCGCCGTCGCTGCGTGAGGTGAATGCGATGGAAAGCGTCCTGTCCCGCGTCACGGTGATCGGCGACGGGGCGATGGGAACGCTGTGCGCGCTTCTGGCGGCCGGTCGCGGCAGCGCGGTGCGCCTCTGGGGACGCTCGCGCGAACGGATGGAAGCCCTCCGCCGCCGGCGGGAAAACGCCCGTTACCTGTCCGGACATCCCTTCCCCGACAATCTCGAACCGGTCCATGACGAACGGTACGCGCTGGATCGCCCGGACCTGGTCATCTCGGCCGTGCCGTGCCAGTACATGCGCTCGATCTGGAACCGGCTCCGGGACGCCCTGCCCGACGGCGTTCCCGTCGTCAGCGTCTCGAAGGGCATCGAGATCGACACGCTGGCGACGCCGACGCAGATCCTGCGCCAATGCGTGCCGGGCCGGCCGGTGGCGTGTCTGTCCGGTCCGTGCATCGCGCCCGAGGTGGCCCGCCGGTTGCCCACCAGCGTCGTGGTCGCCGCCGACGCGGACGATCTGGCCCGCCGCATCCAGGACGGGTTGAGCACCGAGTTCTTCCGCGTCTACACGAGCGACGACCTGGTGGGGGTGGAGACGGCCGGGGCGGTCAAGAACGTCATCGCCTTGGCGGCCGGCATCTGCGACGGCATCGGACTGGGCGCCAATGCCAAGGCTTCCCTCGTGACGCGCGGATTGGTCGAGATCACCCGGCTGGGGGTGGCCATGGGCGCCCGACCGGACACCTTCGCCGGTCTGGCGGGCGTGGGCGATCTGATCACCACCTGCCATGCCAAAGTGGGTCGCAACCGCAGCGCGGGCGAGCGCATCGGCCGGGGGGAGTCGGCCGAGGATGTCGTCGCCTCCACGCCTTCCGTGATCGAGGGCATCCCCACCACGCGGGCCGTGCTGGCGCTGGCGCAGCGATACGGGGTGGAGCTTCCCATCGTCTCCGGCGTGGCGTCCGTGCTGTTCGACGGCGTATCCCCTTCCGAGGCGATCCGTGCCCTGATGACCCGCCCCCTTCGGCGGGAGGGCGTCTGGTAGTCTTTCGCCGTCTCTTTCCTTTCGCGTCTCTTGGGGTGATCGGATCCGCCGTCCCCCGCGAACCAAAGCCGCCTGTCCCCGCGACCGATAAACCGGTGCACCCATGCGCGCCGGGGTCGGCGCGCGGGAGGACGACGGCATGACGACAGCGGTGCGCGCCGGGATCGGCGCGGGGATGTTCGGCGAGCTGTCCGCCTGGCGGGGCTTGTTGTGGAGCCTCACCTGGCGGGACGTGCGCGTGCGCTACAAGCAGTCGCTCCTGGGCATCGCCTGGGCGATTCTCCAGCCGCTTTCCATGATGCTGGTCTTCACGTTCGTCTTCACGCGGGCCATCGACGCCCGCTCCATCCTGTCCGTGGACATGCCGTATGCGTTGTATGCGTACCTGGGCCTGGTGCCGTGGACCTTTTTCAGCACGAGCCTGACGGGATGCGTCAATGCCCTGGTCGCCAACCGCAACCTCGTGACCAAGGTGTACTTCCCGCGGGAGGTGTTTCCGCTTTCATGTGTGGCCGGTTCGTTCGTCGATTTCCTGATCGCCATGACCGTCCTGGTCGGGCTGGGGGCGTATTTCCACCTCAGTGGGCGGTGGATGTTCGTGCCGCGACCGGCGCTGTGGTTTCTGCCCGTCGTGCTGCTCGTCCAGATCGTGCTGACGGTGGGGATCGGCATGGTGCTGGCGATGGCCAACCTGTTCTACCGTGACGTGCGCCCCATCGTCAGCGTGGGATTGCAACTGTGGATGTTCGTCTCCGCGGTCGTGGTGCCGGTGCCGAAGGACGGCTCGTTGCTGGCGACGGTGATCGGGCTCAACCCCCTGGTACCGATCATCGAGGGCTACCGCGACTGCGTGGTCTACGGCCGGCTGCCGCAGACGGGTCCGTTCCTCTACGCCACGATCACGGCGGCGGCGGCGCTGATCGGCGGGAGCGTGCTGTTTCGCCGCGCCTCATTCAAGTTTGCGGAGTGCATCTGATGGAAACCCCGGCCGTGCGGGTGGAGCGGGTCTGGAAACGGTTCCGACTGGGCGAACCGCACGATTCGCTGCGCGACCTGCTGGGGAACCTGTGGACGCGCATGCGCCGCGGCCGTCCGGCGGGTCGGCGGGAGACGTTCTGGGCGCTGCGCGACGTGAGCTTCTCCGTGCCGCGCGGACGGGCGATCGGGATCATCGGACCCAACGGGGCGGGCAAGAGCACGGTGCTCAAACTGCTGGCGGGAATCCTCCGGCCCGAACGGGGACGGATCGAGGTATCGGGTCGACTGGCGGCGCTGATCGAGGTCGGCGCGGGGTTCCACGGCGACCTGACCGGGCGGGAAAACATCTTTCTCAACGGTTCCATCCTCGGCATGAAGCGGGAGGAGATCCGCGCCAAGCTTGATGACATCGTCGCCTTCGCCGGGCTGGAGCGGTTCCTCGACACGCCGGTGAAGCGGTACAGCTCCGGCATGTACGCCCGGCTGGGGTTCAGCATCGCGGCGCACGTCGATCCGGAGGTGCTGCTGGTGGACGAGGTGCTCTCCGTCGGCGACGCGGTCTTCCGGCTTCGGTGCCTCGATCGGATGCGGGAACTGGTCCGCGGCGGCACCACGCTGGTCTTCGTCACCCACGACCTCGAACAGATGCAGGGCATCTGTGAAGAGGCCGTCGTGCTGGAAGGGGGGCGGGTGACGTATGCCGGACCGGCGCGGGAATCGGTGGCGTATTACCTCTCCGCCATGTCACGCGCCTATGTCGAACGTCCGCCGGACCTGATCGACGGGCACGAGCGCAGCAGCGGAGCGGTGGAGGTGCTGAACCTGCGGATCGTGCGGGCGGGCGGTGAGCCGGCCGTGTGGGTCCGACCCCACGAACCGGTGCGCGTCGAACTGACCTTCCGATTGCACCGGCGGATTCCGCGCCTGGTGATCGAGCTGAACATGCGGGCCCGGCTGCACGAAAACCTCCTGAGCGTCAACTCCGGACGCGACGGGATCACCTTTCCCGGAACGGAAGGCGAACACACGATCACGCTGTCGCTGCCGTCGATCCCCCTCACCGGCGGGCAGTACGTCTGGAACGTGCGCATGTGGGACGCGGACACGGGACGGGCGGAGATCGACACGCCGTTTCGCTTCCCCATGGCCATCGACGACGGCGGATGCAAGACCGGCGTCGTATGCCTGGCGCATGAGTGGTCGTTCGCCCGCGCGAAGACGGTCGAGGCGGTCGCAGCCGTGCCCGAGCCGGTCGCGCCGGATCCCGCCCGCCCGATCGAGACGGAGGTCGTGCCATGAAGGTGGCCCTGCTGGGAGATGCACGCTCCATCCACGTGCGGCGTCTGGCGCGGGGACTTGCCGCCCGCAGCCACGACGTGCACGTGATCACGCACAAGCCGGCCGCGATCGAGGGCGTGCGCGTGGAACGGTTTTCGATTCCCGGACCGGGGTTGCGGAATCCGCGTCGATGGGCCTCGCGGAAGCGCCGCCATGTGCGCGACATCTTGCGGCGCTTCGACGTGGTGAACGTGCATTTCCTGGCGGACTGGGGACTGACGCCGGAGTTGATGCGGGAAGGGTGCGTGATCGCCACGGCCTGGGGATCCGACGTCGTGCATCCGCCGGGAGAGATACCGCCCGACGAACAGACCGTTGCGGCACGGAAGACGCTCCTGCGGGAGGCGGACGCGGTGACGGCGTGCGGACCGACCTTCGCCCGGAGGGTGGCCGCCTGGGGCGGAATCGACCCGGCGCGGGTGGAGGTGGTCCCCTTCGGTGTGGACGTGGAGCGGTTCCGGCCCGTCCCTTCGCAGCACGCTTCGTTTTCGTGTTCGAAGCCGCGGACTTTCGCCCGCGCGACGGATCGGGATGCCCTTTCCCGGCGGCGGGAACGGCGACGTTCCGCGATTCCGGCAAACGTTCCGGACGAAACGGAGGTTTCCGGTCGGTCCTCGTCCCCCGAACGAAGAAGTGACGACATGGTGTCACCGTGGATCGAGGGATCGCGGGACGAAGCGCCGGTCGTGGGTTTCTACAAGGGGTTCCGCGAAGTCTACGGCGCCTCGTACCTGGTGCGGGCGATACCGAAGGTGGCGGCGCGGGTGCCGGGCGTGGGGTTCGAGCTGATCGGAGACGGCCCGGAGCGGGAACCCTGTCGCCGGCTCACGGAGGTTCTCGGTGTGGCGGATCGGGCGATGTTCCTGCCGGCCCGGCCGCACGGTCGACTGCCGCGCTATCTGCGCCGCTGGGCGGTCTCCGTGATCCCTTCGGTGTGCGAGGCGTTCGGCGTGGCGGCGCTGGAATCGCAGGCGATGGAGGTGCCCG
>CAZNQN010000170.1:0-5908 GCA_964574925.1 uncultured Phycisphaeraceae bacterium
ACCTTGACCGGAAACAGCGCCTGCTCGTCGAGCATGCGCAGGGCGACCTGATAATTCTCCGCCGTCAGCACGCCGCTGACCGGCTGACCGGAGGCATTCACCGCCTTGTAGGTGAAACTCGGCATGGTTTTCCGGAACGGGCGGCCGTCCGCCCTTCGTGCCCATCGACCCGCTCTCCCGCGAAGGGACGGAACGGTCGAAAAACGATCCTTTATACCTTATCTCGTTCCAAGAGCCTTCTCAAACCCAAGATCTTGTAGGCCGAAGGCGGCGTAGGGGGCATCGCGCGGATTCCGCCCCCCGGCCTCACACCCCTTGTACACATCGACCGCGGCGCGGATTCAGCGGGAATCGCCCGAATCGGACCCGCACAGACCGTCAGCCACGCGGCAGGCAGGCGAGCATCGCCTCGATCACCTCCGCGATCGTCCGCCGGGTCGTGTCAATGATGTGTGCCTCGCCGGAGGCGAGCAGCGGTTCCCACTGCTTGGCATCCACTGCGTCGCGGGCTTCGAGATTGGCCCGCACCTCGTCCAGCGTGACCTCCTCGCCGTCCGCCTGCATCTCCCGGTGTCGTCGTTCGGCCCGTTTGTCCAGCGTCGCGTCCAGCACGAACTTCACGTCCGCATCCGGGAAGACCACGCTGCCCTGGTCCCGTCCTTCGCTGACGAACGATCCCATCCGCTCGCCGAGCTCCCGCTGACGAGCGACGAGCAGCGTGCGGATGCCCTCGTGCCGCGCCACCGCCGGCGTCGCCTCCGTCACTTCCATCGAACGGATGGCCTCGGTCACGTCGTGACCGTCGACGCGGACGCGGGTATGCGTCGGCCCGCAGTCCAGGTCCAGGTCCATCGTGCGGGCCACCTCCAGCAGCGCTTCCGGATCGTTCAGATCGACGCCCCGACGCAGCGCGGCATACGCCACCGCGCGATACATCGCCCCCGTATCGAGATAGGGAATTTCCAGGCGGGCTGCCAGCTTGCGGGCGACGGTCGACTTCCCCGACCCCGCCGGACCGTCGATCGTGATCCTCATCGCAACCGCAACCGCTTTCTCCGCCCGCCGCCGCCTCCAGTCCCATCAATTGCCGACGCGAGCCGGACGATCAATCCTCTTGGCCGGCCACCTCGTCCAGGTATCGCTGGAACTCGTCCATTCGATAGGAAATGAAACAGAACGCGTGATGCAAGGCCAGGTATTCCAGGCTCTGCTTGTCGTCCTCGGCCTCATGCCGAAGTTCGTTGAGTTTCGCCAGAATCGATTCCGCCTTCATGGTCTCCCTTTTCGATTCGCCACCTTGCCGGGCCGATCATCCTTGTATTCGAGGCCGAAGGCATCATACCCCGGCGTACCGCGGCGAAAAAGGCGACACGCCGCCCGCCTCCGCCCGGTTAGGTGGTGTGGATGCCCTTGACGGCGGAAGAGAGCGCCTCGCGGTTGGGGGCGAATTCCATGGCCGTGTCGTAGTGGACCTTCTCCTCCTCGATCAGCTCCACCAATGACTGGGTGAAGGAGCGCATCCCCTCTTCGCGGTATTGTTGAATCACCTGGGGGATCTCGTTGTCTTTGGCGTTGAGGATTTTCTCCTTCACCACCGGGTTACGGAGCAACACCTCCGTCGCGGGAAAGCGGGTGCCCTCGTCGATGCCGGGCAGCAGTTTCTGGCAGAAGATGGCGCGGAAACTGCTCGCCAAAGAGGAGCGGATGAACTCGTGCTCACTGCGGGGAAAGAACTCCAGGATGCGGGTGAACGTCTGGGACGCATCCGCGACGTGCAGCGTGCCGAGGACCAGGTGCCCCGTCTCCGCCGCCTGCAACGCCGCCAGCATCGTCTCCTTGTCCCGCATCTCCCCGATCATGATGCAGTCCGGATCCTGACGGACGACGTAGCGCAGCGCCTCGGCGAAGTCGGCGACGTCGATCCCGATCTCCCGCTGGGCGATGATCGACTTGACCGGCTTGAAGACGAACTCCACCGGATCCTCGATGGTGATGATGTGCATGCTGCGGCGGTGGTTGATGTGGTTGATCATCGCCGCCAGCGTCGAACTCTTGCCCGAGCCCGTCACCCCGCTGACCAGGATCAACCCCTCCAGCGTCTGCTCCGCCACGCGGCGGTAGACATCCGGCAGATGCAACTCCTCGAAGGTGGGCACCTCGCTTTGCACACGGCGGATGGAGGCGTGGAACTCGCCGGAGGCCTTGTAGATGTTCATGCGGAACCGGTCCCCCGACTTGCCCTTGGCGGAGAAATCGAGCGAGCCGCGCTCTTCGAATTCCGGCCGACGGCTCGGCGGCACATAGTCCTCCACCATCGCCTCGATGTAGGCGTTGTCGGGCAGGGGGGGCATCTTGGCGGCCCGCAGCACGCCGCGGATCCGGTAATGCGGCGCGTATCCGACTTTCAGATGCAGGTCGGACGCCTGCAACTGTCCCATGCTCGCCAGCAGGCGTTCCATCGCTTCCTTCGGGGGGGCAAGGGCATCGCTCATGATTCGTCTCCCCGGCTTGCTTGGCCTAGCGCAGCAGCGCCGCCACGCCGATCCCCACGCCCACCGCGCCGAGTCCGACGGCGGCGAGCGCGAACCACGTCAGTCGCTGCGTCTGCCGCTCCAGCAGCATCGTCATACGGTCGTCGCGGGCGTTGAGATCCCAGCGGAACTGCTCGATCTTCTTCGCCGACGTTTCCGAGGTGTCCGACAACCGGGTCACCGCCGATCCGAGCTCATCCACCGTCACCGCCACCCGTCGCGCCGTCTCCGTCGAATCCGTCAGGTTCCGATCCACCGACACGAGCGTCTCCCGCAGGGCGTCGGCGAGCTGCGGCAACTGCATCAATTCCCCTTCGAGGCGTTTCATGCTCCCCTGCTGGGATTCGGACGCCTCGGCCACCCGCCGCAACGCCTCCTCCTGCCGGCGTCCCCATTCGGGCAGTTCGGCGAGACGCTCGTTCAGCACCGCCACGGCGCGGACGATCGCCTCCGTCCGCTCCTCCTGCGCGGACATGTGCGCTCGGATCTTGTCCATCAACTCCACGACGCGCTGGTATTCTTCTTCGAGCCGTTCCAAAGCCGCCGTCCGCGAAAGCTTCAACCTGCCCAGAGAACTTCCTTCGCCGACCCCCGAGCCGGCGGACGCTCCCTCCGTTGTCGAGGGAGAGGATGCACCGACCGCCTCCTCCGCGATGACGGGAGAGACATGGGCCGCCTCCCCTCCGTCGAAGGCGCTTGCCCGTCCGGAACGCCTGAACCACTTGCCCATCCGTGACCAGATGTTCGTCTTCTCCATCGCGATCCGGCCTCCCGGCGCCTCGGTGACGCGGTCTCCGCCCGACGGCGCCCCGCGCACGCGCGTGTCCCTGCGCCTGATCGTTTCATTGTAGAACCGCCCGGCACCGCCCGCAACGCGACACGTTGACACATTCCCCGCCCGTTTCCTAGACTCCTGCGGCGCAGGAGGATACGAAACCCGAGAACAACATGAACCGGATCGACCGACTCAAGAGCCTGCTCGAACGGGATCCCACCGATGCGTTCCTGCATTTCGGGCTGGCCATGGAATACGTCAAACTCGGACGCCTGGACGACGCGCTGGCGGCGTTCGACCGCGTGCTCGAACACGACCCGAACTATTCCGCCGCCTACTACCACAAGGGCAACACCCTGATCGGACTCGGACGACACGAAGAAGCCCGCGACGTGCTGGCCCGCGGCGTCGAGGTGACGCGCCGCAACGGCGACCCCCACGCCCAGCGCGAAATGGAAGAACTGCTCGCGTCTCTCGGCTGACCGGCGGTTTCGCCGAAGTTTGATCGCCGTGTCCGATGGGCCGCCCGCTGCCGAAGCAGAAGCCTCCCCATCGCAGGATCCGCAGGACCCGGCCTCGCCGGATGCACGCTGGAAAACGTCGAAGCCAGGTCGCAAAGGGTCCCCTCGCCTCTTACGGGTGGCCGCATCAAGGGAAGCCCCCTTTCGGCAGGTTTCTACGCTACACCGCGCCGACGCCACAGAATCCGGGACAAAGCACCCTCTTTGTTGACGGAACCCACACCGGCTTTACCCTTAACGGACGCTTCCCGTCATGGGCGGGGGCGGAGGACGCGGGCATCGACGCGGACCGCGGCCGGCTGGGAAACGTGGGGTTTTCACTGAGGAAGGCGACATGATCACGAAACAGACACTCATGCGGACGGTGACGGCGGGGATGATCGTAATGGCGGCGGGGTGTGCGACGCCCGGTGCCCGCAGGCCGCAGCCGGAAGCGCCCGGCCTGTGGAGCCTAGACGCCACGCCGCTCGACCGCACGCCGGAGGAACTCACCGTGCAGACGACGGAACACCTCGCCTGGGCCAAGGCGCTGCGCGACCGCATCGTGGAAGTGACCGGCCCGCGCACCATCGAAAACACCCTCGTCCCCTACAACCGCATGATGATGCACCTGGACGCCTCCCGCAACGAAGGGGAGCTGCTGGCGGCGGTCCATCCCGATCCGGCGGTGCGTGAAGCGGCCGAGGAAACCCAGCGCCGCGCCACGAAGATGATCACCGAGCTGAAGCTCGACCGCGAGCTGTACGAAGCGTTCGCGGCGCTCGACGTATCGCACGCCGATGCGGAAACCCGGTTCGTCGTCGAGAAGATCCTCCGCGAGTTCCGCCGTGCCGGCGTGGACAAACCGGAAGAGGTCCGCAAACGCATCGCCCGCCTCAACGACGAGATCCTGAAAACGGGGCAGACCTTCGCCCGGAACATCCGCGACGACATCCGGGAAATCGTGCTCGATTCGCCGGCCGATCTCGCCGGTCTGCCGGCCGACTGGATCGAAAAACACAAGCCCGGCAAGGACGGAAAAATCCACGTCACCACGCAGTATCCGGATTACATCCCCTTCATGACCTATGCGAAAAACGCCGACGCCCGGCGGGAGCTGTATCTGAAGTTCCGCAATCGCGGCTATCCGCAGAACCTCGAAGTCCTCGATACGCTCATCGCCAAACGGTACGAGCTCGCCCGCCTGCTCGGCTACGACAACTGGGCCGACTACGTCACCGAAGACAAGATGATCGAATCCGGCGAGAACGCCCGGAAGTTCATCGACCGGATCGCGAAGCTCGCCCGCGGTCCCGCACAGCGCGACTACGCCGTTTTGCTGGAGCGCAAACGCAAGGATATCCCCGGCGCCACGAGCGTCGCCGACTGGGAAAAAGACTACTACGCCAACCTCGTGCGGACGGAGAAGTTCGCCTTCGACCCGCAATCCGTGCGGCCCTATTTCAACTTCGTGGACGTGCGCGACGGTCTGTTCAAACTGACGCAGGAGCTGTTCGGCGTCACGTATCGACAGGTGCACGGCCTGAACCTCTGGCATCCCGATGTGACCGCCTGGGACGTCTACGACAAGGATCGGTGCATCGGGCGCTTCTATCTCGACCTCCACCCCCGCCCGGGCAAGTACAGCCACGCCGCCCAGTTCGACTATCGAACGGGCATCCGCGGCGTGCGGCTGCCGCAGGCCGTCCTCGTCTGCAACTTCCCCGACCCCCGCAAAAGCCCCAACGGCGTCGCCCTGATGGAACACGACGAGGTGGTCACGTTCTTCCACGAGTTCGGGCACCTGTTGCACGCGATCTTCTCCGGCCACAACCGCTGGATCGGATCGAGCGGCATCAGCACCGAATGGGACTTCGTCGAGGCGCCCTCCCAGATGCTCGAACACTGGTGCTACAACGCCGACGCCCTTCGCACCTTCGCCCGCCATTACCAGACCGGCGAGCCGATCCCCGTGGACCTGGTGGAGAAGCTCCGCAAAGCGAGCGACTTCGGCAAAGCCCTGCACGTTGCGCATCAGATGTTCTATGCGGCCGTGTCGCTCAATTATTACAACCGCGACCCGAAAGACCTGGACACCACGG
>CAZNQN010000171.1:0-5872 GCA_964574925.1 uncultured Phycisphaeraceae bacterium
ACGGTGGGGCTGTCGGGATCGGCCAGGTCCGCGGCGGTGACCAGCTCGCGCAGCACCGGATCGTAGAGCACGTCGCGCACGTCGGCGAAGTGGATGACGCCGGCGTATTCACCGTCTTCCCCGACGACGGTGAAGTGACTGTGCGTGCTGCGTTCGATGAAGTGAAGCACCTCGTCGAAGGGGGCGGATGCGGGTAGCAGCGGCACGTTGGTGCGCATGATGTGTCGTACGCGAAGCGGCTGCGTTCCCCCCCGGCGACCGAAGCGGAGCGATCGGGCGAATCGGGAGAGCACCTGTGCCAGCCACGGCGTGGAGGCGGAGCCGTCTCCGCGGTTTCCCCGCCGCAACAACGTGATAGCCTTGACCTCCCCGGCTGTGACCACGCATCGTTTCAGCAGCACCGGCCCGATCAGTTCGAACACGACCACGCTGCCGAGGATGACGGTGGTGAACGTCCGGGCAAGCGGGCTTTCCCATCGCTGACCGACGAAGGCACACAGTCCGATGACGACGGCAGCCTGGCACAGCAGGGCCGTGCCGATCCGTTCGCCGTTGCGGAGGGATTCGCCGGCCCATCGCTCGCCGAGGCGACATCCGAGTACCTTGCCGCCCGTCCGCGCCAGCACGTAGCCGCCGCCCAGTATGCCCATGTGTCGGAGCTCCTCCAGATGGAGGTTGTAGCCGGCCAGGACGAAAAACCCCGCGAAGATCGGCGTCCCGATGGCCCGCAGGGACTCCCACAGGCGCGTAGCATCGACGGCCACGTTGGCGAACACCGCCCCGCTCACCAGCGCCGCCAGCAGGAAGTTGTACGAAACCCCCTGGTGCTTCCACAGCCACGGTTCGCCCGCGCCGAGCAGCAGGAAGGAAGCGAAAAACAGCAACAGGGTTTCCGTCAGCGCCAGCCGACCGTACAACCAGGACAGCAGTAGCCCCAGGAGCAACCCGAGCAGCACGCTGCCGGCGGTGGTCAGCGCCATGGCCGTCCAATGGGCGGACGCGGCGACCGGCTCCGTCCGCACCGCTCCGAGAAGCGCCAGCAGCAGAAAGACCAGATAAAACGCCACGATGCAGAAGACGTTGTTGAGCCCGACAAGCCCCAAGATGCGGTTGGTGACGTCGCCCTTGGCTTCGTATTCCTGCAGCACGAACAACGTAGCCGCCGGGGCGGTGGCGACGGCGGCGATCCCCAGCAGCACCGCCAGGACGATCTTCTCCTTTCCCCCAGCCGCCGACAGGGTCCACCATGCCGCCGCGGCGCAGGCGATCGTTACGAACGTGGCCACCGTGGCCATCTCCGCAAGGCTCTGCCGCCAAAGGGCCCGCCCGCCGGTGCGCAGCTTGGTCCACTCGAACACCGAACCGATGGTGAACAGGATCATGCCGAGGGCCAGATCGGAGACGGCGCGCAGCGGTCCGGCCGAAGCCGCCAGTGCCGCTTTCGCCTCCGCGTCTCCCTCCTCGACCAGAACGGCATGAAGAAGATATCGCAGCGCGACGCCGCCGAGGAGGAACCCGATGACGCGCGGCACGCGCACCAGACGGGCCGCATATCCTCCCGCGATGCCCGCGCAGAGCATCAGCGCGAACAGCAACCCCGAACCTGGAACCACCGCCAACACGAGACCGGCTGCCGCGCCTCCCTGCAAGAGCCAGACGAATCCTCACCGACCGGGAAACACTATACGGGAGGTTCACCAACGTCGAAAGGGACGAGGATCAACATTCGGAGTGGAGAAGGCGCATGCGAGGCGGAAACGAGGGCCTTTCTCGAAACGGTGGATCGGTTCTGTCGCCGCTCCCGGCGAATGGCGGGCCGTCTATTGTGCAAGCTCGAGCTCGCAGCTCGGAAGAACGAATGAGAGACGCTAGCGATCGTTGCCGTTGTCTTTGTGGCGGTTGATCTTCAGGCGCAGGCGGGTGATGCGGCGCGGTTCGGCACCCACCACGTCGATGGCGACTTCGCCGTCCTCCCAGTGCTCGCCGACGTGGGGGATCTTGCCCAGGCGGCTGAACACCAGCCCGCCGATCGTTTCGAAGTCCTCGTCTTCCGGCAGGTGCAGGTGAAGCCGGTCGTTGAGGTCGTCGATGCGCATGCGGGCGTCGACTTCGACGGTCTCGTCGTCGATACGGGTGAACTCCGCCGGCGGGGCGGCGTCGTATTCGTCCGCGATCTCGCCGACCAGCTCTTCCAAGATGTCCTCGATGGTGACCAGACCGGCCGTTCCGCCGTACTCGTCGAGGACGACGGCCATGTGCATCTTCTGCGTCTGGAACTCGCGGAGCAGTTCGCGGACGGGTTTGGATTCGGGAATGAACAGCGCCGGTCGCATCTCGCGGGTGATGTCGAACGGCGCGCTTTCGTCGCGCAACAGCAGATCCTTGACGTACAACACGCCGAGGATCGTGTCGATCGTGCCGTCATAGACGGGGATGCGGGAATGGCCGCGCGTGCGGACGACCTCGCGGACGTCGTCCAGGTCGGCCTCCTTGGGCAGGGCGACCATCTCCGTCCGCGGCGTCATGATCTCCTCCACGCGGGTGTCGGTCAGCTCCATGACCGATTCGATCATTTCTTTTTCCTGCTCGTCGACGGCTCCGTGTCGTTCCCCCTCGCTGACGACGTCGAGGATCTCCTGTTCCAGTTCGTCCGCATAGGAGCGGGCGTCCTGGACGGGCACGCCGCACAGCCGCCGCACGAGCGGATCGACCGCCTCCAGCAGCCACACCACCGGCCGGAACAACCACCGCAATCCCGCCAGGAGGGGAAGCGTCCGGACGATCAGGCTTTCGCCGGCGTACTTGGCCCAGGCGTTGGGAACGGCCACCCCGAAGACCAGCAGCAGCAACACGCCCGACCCCAGACCGACGAGCAACCGTTTCAGATCCGGCTTCACGCTCAACGCCCCGGCGGCGACGAGGGTCGTCACCAGGACGGCCACCGACGCCAGCGTACGTAAAGCGGCCGTCGCCAGCATGTACTGCGGACGCACCGCCACAAACGATTCGAACCGGTCTCCCCATCCCCTCTGCTCGAACCGTTCCGCCAGCCGCGAACGCGACCGCACGCGCAGCGCCAGGTTCAACGCGGCGGACAGCATCAGCGCGACCACCGCGGCCGTGCCCAGCCAGATCGTCCCGCTACTCACCCCCGGTCTCCGCGCAGGCCGACAACATCCCCGCCGTGGGACGGACCCGCCTGCCGGGTCTTGGATCCCACGGTCTCCGATCGTGTGTGTTCCAACCCCTCGCCGTCACGCTCGTGCCTCCCGGCGATAGACGGCCCCGATGCCTGCCTGGGTGAGCAGTTCGTCTTCCAGGGCGTGCATGGCGGCGGCATCAGCGGGGTTGCCGTCGTCGTAGCCCAGCAGGTGCAGCGTGCCGTGCACCGCGTACAGGCAGAGTTCCGACGCGGCGGCATGACCGCGGCGGTGCGCCTCCCGCTCCGCCGTCTCCCGGGATATCACGATTTCCCCTTCGACGAACGAACGTCCGTCCGCGGAATCGTGTCGTTCAGACAGGTCGAAGGATAGGACGTCCGTGGGTTCAGCCTTCCCAAGGTGCCGCTCGTGGAGGCGGGCCATCTCTGCATCGTCGACCAGCACGACGCCCAGCTCGGCGCGGGCGACCTCGTGTCGTTCCAGCGCCAGGCTCACGACGCGGCGAAGCAGCGCCGCCTCGTCGCCGCCGAGGGGATGGTGATTCGTGATCTCGATTCGGTACTCCGGATCCTCGTCCATGGTCCGTTTCGGAGGTTCCCTTCCTTTCTCCCGGGACAATCAGACTCCCACGCGCTGTTTCGGCCGCTGCCCCGCTTCCTCCTTGTCGGCGTCGCGGCTGCTCTTGGGATACGCCACCCGCCCGTGATAGATGGCGCAAAGACTTTTCACCAGCGATTCCTCCACCTGGTGGAGCTCCTTGAGGGTGATGTCGCAATCGTCGAACTGTCCGTCGTTGAGGCGGTCCATCACAACCTGATGTACGACGCTCTCGATCCGCCCGGCGGTCGGCTCGTGCAGCGCCCGGACGGCTCCCTCCACACCGTCGGCCAGCATGAGCACGGCCGATTCGCGCGTCCGCGGTTTGGGACCGTTGTAGCGGAACTCCGCCTCCGGCACCTCCCGGTCGTGCTTGCCGCTGGCGATCTGCGGCTGCTTCTCGCTGGCCACATGGTGGAAATACCGTACCACCGTCGTGCCATGGTGTTCCTCGATGAACGAATGCAACACGCGCGGCAGCTTGTACTCCTTGGCCATCTCGATGCCGTCCTTGACGTGACCGAGGATGATGAGGAGGCTCATCGTGGGCGCTAAGTTCTGGTGCCGGCTGATCTGCCCCTCCTGGTTTTCGGTGAAGTACTCGGCCTTGGGGATCTTGCCGATGTCGTGGTACAAAGCGCCGACCTGGGCGAGCAGCCCGTTTGCGCCGATCGCCTCGCAGGCCGCCTCCGCCAGCGTCCCCACGACCAGACTGTGATTGTACGTCCCGGGCGCCTCGCGGGCGAGCAGTTGCAGCAGGGGGCGCGTCGGATCGCGCCATTCCAGCAAGGTCAGGGAGGTGGCCACCCGGAACGCCCGCTCGATGAACGGCAGAATGCCGGAGAGCACGAAGGCGGCCGCCATCGCCGTGCTCGCCGCCCACAGACTGTGTCGCAGGACGTATTCCCGGTGGTGCCCTTCGACGAGTCCGCCCGCGACCGTGGCGAGTCCCATCACCAGCGCCGTCAGCACGCCGGTGCTGATGAGCTTCGTCCGCGAGCGGATCTCCACCAGCTCGTGCGCCGCGACCGTCACCCCGGCCAGCAGCACCACGAAGAACAGCACGTCCTCCCGCACCGTCAACGTCACCATCAGCGCGGTGATCGACATCACCCCCATCGCGAAGCGGCGCGGATAGACGATCGCAAGGATGCCCGCCACCAGCAACGGCACGCCGAAGATCAGCTCGGGGACCGCCGGCCAGTTCGAACGCAGCACCCGTGCCCCCGCCAGGCAACCCCCGACCAGTCCCAGAAAGGCGACCGTCCGCCAGCGGACCTCGAAGATGCGCGGCTGGTGCTGGTGCGTGTAGATCATCAGACCGATCGCCAGCATGGCGATCAGCGTGGCCGAGCCGGCACGACCCAGCCACAGCGTCCGCCTGGCCGCCCGTGCCTCCGGCGCATCGCCGTTCAAAAACGCCTGAAAGGCGGCCCGTTCCGCCTGGAGCAGGGCGTAATCCGCCTGCCCGATCACGCCCGGTTTCACGAGCACCTGGCCCGCGCGGTATTTGCGCATGGCGGTGGGGGTGTTCTCCGCGGCCTCCCGCATCGCCTGGGATGTCCGCTCCCGGTTGTAGACGATGGTGGGTTGCTTGCGGAAGGTGTCGAGGATGATCGCCTCGGCGGTGGGCACCAGCGCCGGGACGCCCAGATGCCGTGCCACCTCGCGGGCGCTGCCCCGCAGCGCCCGGTCGTTGCCCTGAAGAATCAGCCGCGCCAACGGAATGTCGATCGTCCGCAGCGGCGATTTCGCCGGGCGGTCGCCTTGCTTCGCCTCGTCCGCTTTCGTCTCCGCCGGTATCTCCAGGCGGATGAAGTCCCGCGTGCTCTTGGGATCGCGCGGTTCGTTCAGCACGTTGCTGACCACGTACTCCTTCTCGAGCGGGAGGGCGTCGACCATCGCCTGGAAACGCTTCCGTCCCTCCTCCCCGGCAAAGGCGCGCAACGCCTGGTACGCCCGTTCATCGATCGGCCAGCTCGTCTCCCCCAGCGCCTTCTGGAAGGTCTCGAACGTGTCGGAACCGACGGCCGTCTGATACAAGCGCATCAGTTCCGCCCGCACCCGCTCCGAGGTCAGCGCGGGCGCGTTGGGGGAATAGTAGGAGGGGGTCG
>CAZNQN010000172.1:0-5870 GCA_964574925.1 uncultured Phycisphaeraceae bacterium
GTGCGTGGTGGTCACGGGGGCGGGCGGGAGCATCGGCTCGGAGATGTGCCGGCAGATCGCGGCCTTTCAGCCGGGACGGCTCATTCTGCTGGAGCGGGCGGAGAACAACCTGTTCGAGATCGACCGCGAACTGCGGAAAACGTACCCGGATCTGCGCGTCAAGCCGCTGGTGGCGGACGTCACCGATCGGGTGCGGATCGAGCGCATCTTTCTGAACGAGCGTCCGGCGGCGGTGTTCCACGCGGCCGCCCACAAGCACGTCCCCATGATGGAAACGAACGTGGCGGAGGCGATCAAGAACAACGTGGGCGGAACCTCCGTCGTCGCCGACGCGTGCGTGTCGGCGTCGGTGGCGAAGATGGTGCTGATCTCGACGGACAAGGCCGTCAATCCGACCAGCATCATGGGCTGCACGAAGCGGGTGGCGGAACTGTACGTGCAGAGCCTGAACGGGCGGGGGACGACGCAGTTCGTCACCGTTCGTTTCGGCAACGTGCTGGGCAGCAGCGGCAGCGTGGTGCCCATCTTCCGCGAGCAGATCGCCCGCGGCGGACCGGTGACCGTCACCCACCCGGACATGCAGCGCTATTTCATGACGATCCCCGAGGCGGCGCAGCTCGTTCTCCAGGCGGGCGCGATGGGCCACGGCGGCGAAATCTACGTCCTGCACATGGGCGAGCCGATCCGCATCGTGGATCTGGCGCGGGACATGATCACGCTGAGCGGTCTGCGTCCGGGACTGGACATCGAAATCGTGTTCACCGGCATCCGGCCGGGAGAGAAGCTGTTCGAGGAACTCTCCGGACAGGGGGAGGACATCGGGGAGACGGCGCATCCGAAGATCGGGATCTGGAAACACCGCCCGGCGGATCGGCAATGGCTGCAAGAAGGGATCGCCCGCCTGCTGGATCTCGCCGATCACGCGGACGAAAGCGAACTGCGGGCGGAGCTGAAGCGCCTCGTTCCCGAGTTCCGCTTTCAGCGTGACGATCCGTCCGGGTCCATTCCGTCCGACCGCCCCGCCGCGACGACGCCGGAACGCTCGTAGCCTTCCGATCCGTCGTCATTCCCGCCTTGCCGCTTGCGCGTTTCTCGACATGGCGGACCGGCCGTTTCTTCGTTCGGGGCGGATAGAGCATTTTCGAAAATGGGACCGGTCCGTTGTCGATCGGATGCGGATGGAGTCCTGTCGCATCGCGCAGGCTGAAGCCTGCGGCTCGGAACACAAACATGCGCAACGCCCTCCACGGGCCTTGACGCGGGATCCGGGGTCAGGCCAGGAACGCCAAAGCTTCCTCCTCCTCGCCGTTCATGATCAGGGTGAGCGTCCGGCCGTCGGTGCAGGCGGGGACGTGGATCACCCGTACCTCACGTTCGAACTCCGCATCCGCCGGGAGGATCGACGCCAGCGCGTTGGGCGTTTCATTGAAGAACGCCTGATTGAACCGGTTGCCCGGTTCGTCGGGGTAGAGCGGCAGGTAGTGGATCCCCTCCTCGATGAGATCCTGGAAGAAATGCGTTCCGAAGGATACTTCCGGGGCGAACCCGTCCTTCTGCCGCGCCACCTCGATCAACACCGCGCAATGGTTGATGTCCGCATACGTCACCGGCACGCCCAGCAGCAGATCGTTGCTGCCCCAGCGACCGGGACCGACGAGGACGAACGACTTCGGCTTCAGCGCCCGGTTCACCCGACCCACCACGCGGGCGATCTCGATCCGCCGCTCGCGCGAGGGCACCGCATCGTAGACGGCCGGATCCACGTACACCACGTACTCGATCCCGTTGACGCATCCGGTGCGGATGTACCGATGCGCATCGAAGATCACGTCCGTTTCCGGAACGGCCGGGATGGGCACCGGATCGGCCGACAGCGCCTGCGACAGCGTGCGGCACTGGAGCACGTACAGGTTCCGCCCGTCGGTGGCGAACTCCAGGTCCACGGGCATGCCGTAGGTCTTCTCCAGCACCGCCAACATCCCCCGGATGCGTTCCACGAACGGCGTGCTCCGGATCAGCTTGTCGAACGTGATGTGAAGACGTGACGGATCCTCCGTGATCTGTTCGCCCGGAAGCGTGTACAGCTCGCCGTCCCGGTAATAGGAAACCACTTTGTCGATCATGGGCGCCGCCGCCCCGGTGGAGAGCATCTCGGTCAATCGGACCGATTCCAGCCGGTTCGAGACGAGGTTGATCGCGTCCAGCGTGCGCTGGGCCCGGCTGACGATCTCTTCCACCGACGATTCCGGTCGCACCGTCGGCGCCCCCAGCGCCACCATCCGCGGATATTCCGACCCGCCCCGATCGACCGCCCGCGTGCCGAGGCCCATCACCAGCCGCATCATCCCGTCCTCCCGGCGGATGCGCGGCGACCAGCGATACTCGTTGCGCGAAAACGCCACCCCCGCCACCGGCGGAAACAGATAATCGCCCACGCGCACGCCCACGACCTTCTGGATGAGGACGGCCATCTCCTCCACGTAGTCGATCAGGTTGTGTTCGCGGCGATAGAGGATCGGGTCGGGGGCGAGCGTGCTTGCGTAGACCTCCGCAATCGCCCCCAGCAGCGCCCGCAACCGCTGTTCGAGCGTTCCCTGGTTGGCCACGTAGACGCTGGCGTACTTGCCGGAGAACGCCGTCCCGAAACGGTCCTCCAGCAGGCTCGAGGAGCGCACGATCAGGGGATGTTCGCCGATCCGCTCGAGCACCTCGCGGAGGGCGTGCACGATCTTCAGCGGGAAGTCGCCGTTGCGGAACACGCCCCGGATCAGCGGATACTCCCGCGCCACGTCCTCGATGGGTTTGTACTTCTGGCTCTGGTACTGGTCGAGTCGGTTCAGGTGCAGGAAGTCTTCCACGACGTCGCTGCGCAGGAAGTAGGATTCGGGGATCGCCACGGGCAGGTACGGGTCCTGTCCCTCCTCGGCGTCGGCGAGAATGCGATACGCCAGCAGCATTCCGCCCGCCTTGCCGCCGATCCGCCCCATCCCGCTGTCGCTGCCGATCATCCGCCGGGTCAGGTCGTCGAAATCACGGATGCGAAGATGGTTCTTGGCGATGCCGATGAATTCGAGCTGGTCGCTGATCAGGTGCCGGATCAACGCCACCCGCGTTCCCATTACCTCCGCGGGATCCAGCCGCTTTTCCCCCAGCGGAAGCTCGCAGAAACGATGAATCTTCTCGGCCAGCTCGCGGAAGGAGACGTTGGCCAAAGCGGCGACGTATTCCAGGCTCTGCACCTCCTCCCGCTTGAGCGTCAGGTTCACGAGGTCGTCGATCTCGTCGATCGTGAAGTGGCGGGCGGCGTATTCGCGGATGATCTGCTCCATCAGCTCCCGCTCCCGCTCGCCGAGACGGTCGCGCTGCACCTGGTTGGGATCGTCGATGACCTCGGCCGATTCCCCCGCCCGCCGCCGGGTTTCATCCTCCACCGCGTCCACGGTGACGAATCCCCGGCGGTGGAGCTCCATCAGCAGTTCCCGGTGCAGGCGCTCGCTGATCCGGGGATGGCGACGAAGATGTTCGTCGAGACGGGCGGCGACGGACGGAGCGGGTTCTTCGTCGTGGGTCGTCATCGTCGCAGGGCGGTTCGAATCTCGTCTCCGTGTACGGGAAGCCGGTATTTTCGCTTTCGCCGACCGGCTTCGCAAGAACCGCGGTCGATTCGTCCGAGAATCCCGCAGCGGCAAGGCGGACGCCGGTCTCCGAACCTGCGCCGCTCGCCTATAATCGAAGCGACGACACGGGGAAACGTGTGAGGGTCGAAACGGAAAGCCGATCGCGGGAACGCTTGTCGGCGGCCTGCTCGCCGCCTTCGCCCGCGGACCGCGCGTTGCCCGTCCTCAACGGAAGTGCCACGCGGGTCCGCCCTTCCCGAATGAGTCGGCGTCGGGCGATCGTCCTCGTCGCCGTCCATCTGCTCATGCTCCTGCACGTCCTCCACTGGGTCGTGGCGGGGCGGACGATCTCCCCGATCGAACCGTCCGAGACCATGTACACCCTCCGCGACGGGCGGCTCAACGCCGGGTTCATCTTCTTCGCCCTCGCCCTGCTCGCCACGCTCCTGACGGGACGTTTCGTCTGCGGATGGGCTTGTCACGTCGTCGCGTATCAGGACCTCTGCGCCTGGCTGCTCAAACGAATCGGCATCCATCCGCGTCCGCTGCGGACCCGCCTGCTCGTCCTGGCGCCGCTGATGCTGGCCCTGTACATGTTCGTCTGGCCGGTGGCGTACATGGCCTGGTTCGACATCGAGCGACCCCCGCTGACCGATCACCTCTGGACGCGCGAGTTCTGGGCGACCTTTCCCGGCCCCGTGGTGGCCGTCCTGACCCTCGCCATTTGTGGCTTCGCCATCGTCTACTTCCTCGGCGCGAAAGGGTTCTGCACCTTCGCCTGTCCCTACGGCGGCTTCTTCGGCGTGCTGGATCGTCTCGCGCCCGGTCGCATCCGCGTCACGGACGCCTGCGCGCATTGCGGTCACTGCACGGCCGCGTGCAGCTCCAACGTCCGTGTCCACGAGGAGGTCGCCCGCTACGGCATGGTCGTCGATCCCGGTTGCATGAAGTGCATGGATTGCGTGAGCGTCTGCCCGAATGACGCCCTTTACGTCGGCTGGGGTCGACCGGCCGTCGGCGCCCGACCGACCTCGCCGCCCAAGACCGTTCCCTACACCTTCACCTTGGCAGAGGAACTGGTCATGGTCGTCGTGGGGCTTGCGGCCCTGCTCGCCTTTCGCGGTCTGTACGATCAGGTGCCGTTGCTGCTGGCCATGGGCCTGGCGGCGCTGACCGCGTATGTCTTCATGCTGCTGATGCGCATGGTCCGCTCGGCCAACGTCCGCCTTCAGCAGTTCCAGTTGAAGCGCGGAGGACGACGGACGCGCGCGGGAACGATCTTCGCCCTTGCCTCCGTCGCGTATCTTCTTTTCACGATCCACAGCGGGACGGTGCGTTTCGCCGCCTGGAGCGGACACCGGGCCCTTGCCGCCTCGGACGTCGACGACCGCGTCTGGTTGCCCGGTTCCGACTGGTGGGCAGAAGCCTCCGACCGCCGACGCGGACACGTGGAGCGGGCGATCCGTCGTCTCACGCTGGCCGACCGCTGGGGATGGCTCCCCACGCCCTCCGTGCTCACCGACCTGACGTGGGCGTTCCTGGCGAAGGACGACCTCGCCTCGGCCGAGCGCGTCATGCGCCGCATGGTCGCCCGCTGGCCCGACGGGGCGCCGATCCGTCGGGGATTGGCCGGCGTCCTCCGCCGAGGCGAGCGTTACGCCGAGGCCGAGCAAGCGTACCGCCAGGCCCTTGCGCTGGATCCCGCCTACGCGCCCGCCCGCCGCGATCTGGCTGCCATGCTCGCGACCCTCGGACGCACCGACGAGGCCGTTGGCGTTTTGCTCGACGGCGACGCGCAGGAGGAACATGGCTCGATATCGTGGCGGCTCGAGGCCGTTCGGCTCCTGACAGACATGCAGCGCTGGGCCGAGGCGGAAGCCCTCCTCACCGACGGCGGGCGGCGAACCCTTTCCACGCTAGAGGAATGGAACCTCGCCGGGACCCTCGCCATGCAACAGGGGAAGGGAAAAAAGGCGCTCGATGCCTTCCGTCGTGCCGTCGAACTGGCACCGGACGCCGCGGAGGCGCAGTACAATCTCGGATATGCTCTGCTGACGCGGGCCGGGGCACAGGCGGCGCTGCCCCACCTTCGGAAAGCCGTCCGTCTCGATCCCGACAACGCCCTCTATCGCTACAACCTCGCGGTGGCGACCTTCATGACCGGCGACCTGTCCGCCGCCCTCGCCCACGCGAAAGAGGCCGTCCGCCTCGACCCCTCCGACCCCGACGCCCGCGGCTTCCTCGCCGTGGTGC
>CAZNQN010000173.1:0-4909 GCA_964574925.1 uncultured Phycisphaeraceae bacterium
CGATCTTCGGGAAGGGACTCCTTACGCCCGTCGTCCCGCGACGCTCGAACGTCTTCCGCACGAATGCAAGCAGCGTCGGCGCCTTTTTTTCGAGCTCGTCTTTCGAGTAAACCACGTTCGGCTTCAGCCGCCCGGCCTCCTCCGTCAACGCCTTCTTCAACTGCGTCTGGTTTCCTCGATGTGACCCACCGGCGGCTTCCGTCCACAGCGATCGAAGCCGTTTGTTGTCGGCGGATAGAATCTTGACACCGTCGGCGGTGGCGCGAACGCTCGTGAGGATTTCGAACGTGGGAGAGGACGTTTTCGACTGCGCCGCCACGTGGACGACGTACACGTCGATGATCCCATCGCCCCATTCCACCGTCAGCAGCATGAGATTCTCCGCCAAAGAGAGAGTCTGCAAGACGTGATCCTCCCCGGCGTCGACCGGCAGCAGATCCCGCAATACACAGGACGAAGCGCCCATCCGACGACATTGCGTCCACCGACGCAACATCGTCGACAAAACAGGCGAGACGCTCGGCCATTCTTCCGGGCCTACGCCGCGTACCTCCACCACGGGTGTGGTCGCACGCCGCGGCGTCGAGTCGTCCTCGGACGATCCCGCGCGAAGTTGGACAACCTGGGCGAACGCCCCCGTTGAGCACAGCACCAGGACGAACACCGAAAAAAGCATTCGGGAAATCCACATGATGTGTCTCCTGCTTGCTTCACCCGATCGGGCAGTCCATCGGACGTGTCGAGTATTCGGCGAACACTCCGGAATCCTCGCGTTCCTACGAATTGTGGATGGTATGCCCGCCGCTGCCGCACTTGTCAAGATCCAATTTTTTTTCGAGACAAGCCCCGGCTACACGCATCCGTCGAGGAGAACACCCCGCGTCTCCATGCCCCGGGATCCATACATCCCACAAGGGGGCATTACAAGAAATGTCAGAACGGTTTCTGAAAAGACGTGCGACGTTCGCAGCGGCCCATCGACGGAAGACGTTGCCCGATCTCCGTGAGCCGGCAGCGTCCTCCGAACCGCAGAGAAAACTTTCGGCAACGCAAAAAGAGACCTCGGCCCACGCCGGACCGAGCGGATCAACCGACCGTCATCGAACCCCCTATTCCCGTGCCGGTTCGACGATGGCGGTCATGCTCCCCTGGCAGCGGGCGATCCGCCAGTCCCGCCCGAAGGCGTGGATCTGGTCCCGCTTGAACTCCGCCCGTTCCCGCGTGGTCGTCTCCAGAATGACCCGTCCCGTTTCGTCCACCTCGCAGGCCAGTTGATAGGCCCGTTCCGTGGAGAAGCCGAACAGTTTCCGCAACATGCCGATCACGTATTCGTAGGTGTGATCGTCATCGTCCAGCAAAATGACGTGGTAGGCGGGTTGTTTTCGCGGTTTCTTGTCTTCGGCGGGTCGGGTCGTGGTCTGTGAAGACGAGCGGGTTTCCGTATCGACGCAAGTCATCATCATGGCACTCGTTCGTCCCCTTCCTGCGCCGCCGCGGTCGGGGATCCCTCCACCACCGGCAACGCGATCCCTTCCTCCGGCGCCGTCCGCTCGCGCCGACCGGACGTATCTTCCACGATCGTTCCGTGCAATGTCAAGGCCGTCGTCCCCGTGATCCGCACGCGCACGAACCGGCCGACGTGCTGCGGTCGCCCCGGAAACACCACGATGCGGTCGTCGCGCGTCCGTCCCACGAGCTGATCGCTGCGCCGCCACGACACCTCTTCCCCCCGCGTCTGCTCCGCCTCCTGCGCCTTGATCGCCGCCTTGCTGTACCCCTCCACCAGCACCTCCACCGTCGTCCCCAGGAAGCGCCGGTTCTCCGCCGATGCGATTTCCTCCTGCACCGCAAGCAGCTCCCGGTTGCGGCGCCGCTTCACCTCCTCCGGGATGTCGTCGATCATGCCCTTGTCCGCGGCCGTCCCCGGACGCGGCGAGTATTTGAACACGAACACGTTCTTGAACCGGCACCGATGGAGCAGGGCGACGGACGCTTCGTGATCCGCCTCCCTCTCTCCGCAGAAGCCCACGATGAAGTCCCCCGCCAGCGCCAGACCGGGCACGAGGGACCGCCCGCGATCGACCAGCTCGACGTACTGTTCCACCGTGTACTGCCGCCGCATCCGCCGCAGCACGGCGTTGCTGCCGCTTTGCGGAGGAAGGTGCAGGTATTCGCAGACCTCCGGCACGTCCCGCATCACCTCGAAGATGTCGTCGGTGAAATCCCCCGGATAGCTGGTGACGAACCGCACCCGCTCCAGGCCGGGCACCTCCGCCACCCGCGCCAGAAGCTCCGCGAACCGCACCGTCCGCCCGCGACGGTCCGGATGGACATAGCTGTTGACCGTCTGCCCCAGCAGCGTGACTTCCCGTGCCCCGCGGTCGGCCAGCATCCGCGCCTCGGCGACGATCTGCTCCGGCGGGCGACTCCGTTCCGGTCCGCGCGTAAACGGCACCACGCAGAACGTGCAGAACTTGTCACATCCCCGCTGCACGCGGATATACGACTGGAGCACCGATGCCCCCGGCGGCGGATCGCGCGAAAGATCCAGCGCTTCCACCGAATCGTATTCCAGCGCCCGTGCCAGCGGCGTGTTCTTCCGCGACTGCTTCCCCGACAGCGCGATCGCCCGTCCCCGATCCTGCCGGACGGATTCGATCATCGCCGGAACCTTGTTCAACTCCCCCGGTCCGCACAGCAGATCCACGTGCGGCATCTTATTCAGGAGGCCGTCCGGATCGCGCTCGGCCATGCACCCGATCACGCCGACCACCACGTCCCGGTCGCGCTCCTTGCGTTTGCGGATCTCGCCGAGGCGGGAAAGGACTTTCTGTTCCGCATGATCACGCACGCTGCACGTGTTCAGCAGCACCACGTCGGCCTGCTTCATGCGGTCCGTCGGTTCGTACCCCATGGCGCGCAACTGTCCCAGCACGAGCTCGCTGTCGAGCACGTTCATCTGGCATCCCATCGTTTCCAGATAGACCGTCCGCTGCGCCATGATGCACGACCTTCCCGGCACCGCCCAATCGCCCTTTCATCCGGGAGGCGACATTGTACAGACCTGCCCGCCCGCGAACAACGAGGATCGGACGCAACCCATGAACCGGAACCGGAGCCGCTGCATTTGCGACGCGCCGTCCCCGATCGCATATTTCCTCCGCTCAGGCGCGGCCGGGACGTGTCGGGACACCAGCAGGCTACAGCCTTTTTCGTAATCGTGGACGGCCCGTTTTCCGGACAGAGGGGGTAGGCAAGGACGCATGGCGCAGGCTTCAAGCCTGCGGCTTGAAAGGGATCGGGCGAAACGCTCCCTTGATCCGGTGTGTGTCAGCAAAGCGCGAGGTAGATCACCAGCGCCAGAAAGGCGATCCGCGCCTTGCGGCGGAAAAACTCCAGCACCATCGGCCAGGTGATAACCATCGTTTCCACCTCCTTCGGGCAGAGGCCGCTTCGACCCGGCGGCGGAGAGCGTTTCAGCATCGGCGATGCCACGCGCGGCCACAGATCCCCGAAGCGTCAAAGGGGCGATAAACCCGGGAGTGCAGCATTGCGGGAGCGGTGTTCACCCGAGAAGAGAAAAGAGGGAAACTTTGCCGGCTGAACGCGCGCGCTGCATCAAAAGCAACGTCGCGCTGCAGTCGGGCCGCTGCCTTCACGGATAAGCATCAGGTGGGAGCAACCGTCTGCACATTGGAGGGGTTGCTCGTCCCGGCCTCATTGGAGGCGGTGCAGGTAAAATCGAAGGTCTGCCCGATATCGGACGGTTCGATGACGAGGACGGCCGTGCCCGCCTCATGATCGACGACCAGTCGCCCGTCGTCGGGTTGGAACTCGAACCGGATCATCCCACCCGCATTGTTGACCACGCGACAGACGAGTTGAAGCTCCTCGTTGAGCTGCGGCGCGGGATTGGAAACATCCAGTACAACCTGCGGAGGGATCACCTCTCCGCCGCCGGCTCCTGCATCACCCGATCCGCCGCCGTCGGCGTTGTCGGTCGGCGGCGCGCCTCCGCCGGGCGGACGGGTCGTGCCCGTCAGAAGCTGCTGGACCTCCAGACATCCCGCAAGAGCAACCAGAACGCACACCGTCACCGCCCGTGCGGTGGACAGCCAGGCGCCCTTTCTCTGCACGAACGCCGATCCGTCCCGGTTGCGCCGCACATGTGCCATCAATAGAACACGGTCATGATGAGGTTCTGTTCGGTGTGTTTGCCCTCGAACAGTCCGATCGAGGTGTTGACGAATTTGATGACCACATCCTCGTTTGCATCGAGCCATTCGTTGATCTGTTTCATCATATACTCGATGGCACCATCGCTGAGGCGACAATGAAACGTCCGGCACCGCGTGGCGCCGTGACCGTTGGGGTTCAGCGGGCGTTTGAACCGGCTCTCGTCCCACCCGTCCCCCTTGCCAAGCGTCGCGGCGCTGACCGAATGAATCCGTGTGCTGGACATGACGGACGACCCGGCGGCCGCATCGTCCTCATCGTCCTCGAACTCGATGGGGGCCAGATCCTGCGCACCGCCTCCGCCGGCGGCATCGTGTGCGCGCTCATACTCGGCCACACACACCGAACACAGCAGCTTCCCGTTCTCGTAACGGGCGATGCCGGAATCGAGATGCTCCCGGTAGACCGACGCTCCGCACTGGTCACAGACGCTGAGATGCTCGTCACTGCTTTTCGACTTCGACGTCATGACGACTGCTCCCTTGCAAGACAAGATGTGAGACCTCTTCCTCGTGATCCTATTCAACCGGTCTATGGCGCGTCAACCGGAACCGCTCGACAATTCCTCCACGATCTGCCGTCCCGATGAGGTACCGATCCGCGTCGCACCGGCTTCCAGCATGGCCAACGCAGCCGACGCCGTCCGGATCCCTCCCGCCGCCTT
Source organism: uncultured Phycisphaeraceae bacterium (assembly GCA_964574925.1). Classification (GTDB taxonomy): domain Bacteria; phylum Planctomycetota; class Phycisphaerae; order UBA1845; family UBA1845; genus CAZNQN01. Next base: position 4,901 of record CAZNQN010000173.1, read on the forward strand.
GACCTGCAT
>CAZNQN010000173.1:4919-5845 GCA_964574925.1 uncultured Phycisphaeraceae bacterium
GGCGCCGCGTGCCGATGCAGCAGACGAACGGCCTCGACGGTCGCCCCGCCGGCCGGATGAAACCCTGTCGAGGTTTTCACGAAATCCGCCTCGCCCTCCATGCACAGACGACAGCCGAGTACGATCTGCGCATCCGTCAGAGCGGCCGTCTCCAGGATCACCTTCAATATGCCGTTGAAGCGACCATGCACGATGCGCGCCACGGCCTCGATATCCTGTCGAACCTCGCTCCGATCCCCGGCACGCAGCGCTCCGATCGGAGGCACCATGTCGATCTCGACGGCGCCGTCGTCCATCGCCCGGGCGGCTTCGTCCGCCTTCGTCTCCGTCCGCGAACCGCCCAGCGGAAACCCGGCGACCGACACCACGCGGACATCGGATCGCAACGCCTCCAGTCGTTTCGCCGCCTGCCGCACATAGCGCGGCGGCACACATACGGCATGGAACCGCAACCGGTCCGCCTCCTCGCAGAGCCGATCGACATCGGCCGCGGCAGCCTCCGCCTTCAGCAGGGTATGTTCGATGGCTGACGCAAGACGCCGGGTATCCATCGGATCCAGTATACCGGAGAAACCGGTTTCCGAAACGGGATTTCCTGATCGTTTGGCGTCCGCAGCCGCACAAAGATCGTCTTCAACCCGGCGGACCGTAAACGCTGATGAGCCGGGCGATGCCGTCGTCTTCCTGAAGATAGGAGACGCGAAGCCTCTCGGCCGAACTGCCTGCTGCCGGCAGATGCGTGGCTGCTGCGTCGATCCGGCCCATCGCGGCGACAAAGTCGTGCGAGATGCATAGGTCTCGGCCCGCGCAGGCGGCGTGCCAGCGCGCCAGCCATCCCGCCGCGGCCACGGTGAGCCACAACGCCCCCAGCCCGGCGACGACCGGCCAGCCGTGGAAACCCGCCCCGAACACGGTCCGGCTTTCGA
>CAZNQN010000174.1:0-5838 GCA_964574925.1 uncultured Phycisphaeraceae bacterium
CTGGTGTCCTGCGCTCGGCACCGTGCTCGCCAACGAGGAGGTCACCAGCGAAGGCCGCAGTGATCGCGGCAATCATCCCGTGTACCGCCGCCCGCTTCGCCAGTGGATGCTGCGCATCACCCGCTACGCGGACCGGCTGCTGGAAGACCTGGACGAGCTGGACTGGCCCGAACCGATCAAGATCATGCAGCGGAACTGGATCGGTCGCAGCACCGGGGCCGAGGTCGTCTTCCCTCTTGCGCGAAGCTGGTCGATCCGGGAGGGCGCCTGGCGACATGCCGACGGCACCGGGATCGCCCCCGGGGAGCGACTGGAGACGCTGCCCGACGTGATCCGCGTCTATACGACCCGCCCCGATACGCTGTTCGGCGCGACGTACATGGTGCTTGCGCCGGAACATGAGCTGGTCGCGTCGCTTACCACGCCCGATCGCAAGGCCGAGGTCGAAGCGTACGTGAAGGCGGCCATGCGCCGCTCGGAGCTGGAGCGGACGGCCGAGAGCAAGGAGAAGACCGGCGTCTTCACCGGTTCCTACGCGATCAATCCGGTCAACGGGGAGCGGATTCCGATCTGGGTGGCGGATTACGTGCTGATGGGATACGGCACGGGGGCGATCATGGCCGTGCCGGGCGGCGACACGCGCGATTTCGAATTCGCCCGCCGCTTCGACCTGCCGATCGTGGCGGTGGTGCGGCCCACGGAGGAATGGATCGCCGAGCGGCTCGCCACGATGCTCGCCGGCGTGGAGGACAAGGCGCGGAGCGGATTGCAGGCGCTGGCGGAGGAGTTTCCCGATCTTTCCGCCGAGGTCGAGGCGGTCAAGGAGCGGTCGGCCGGGCTCTCGGACAAGACGCTTCGCGTGCTGCGCGAGCGGGTGGGATTGGAACGATTGGCCGATCATTACGTCCGCCATCCGCAGGCGTGGGGCGAGGCGTTCACGGGGGAGGGAACCGCCGTCCAGTCGCCGGGGGATCGCGCCGTGGAGGTGCCCGGGGGCGTCTGCCGGTTGGACGGGCTGCCGACGGCCGAGGCGAAACAACGCATCGTCGAATGGCTCGAACGGCAAGGACTGGGCCGATCGGCTGTGCAGTACAAGCTGCGCGACTGGGTCTTCAGCCGGCAGAAATACTGGGGCGAACCGTTCCCCGTTCTGCACGGAGAGGACGGCTCCACGATCGCCCTGAGCGAGGACGAGCTTCCCGTGGAGCTGCCGGAGATGGAGGACTTCCGTCCGACGCCCGTCGGCGACGATCCGGAGGCGATGCCCGAACCGCCGCTGGCGCGGGCGAAGGAGTGGCTGATCGTGCGGCGGGACGGGCGGACGTATCGCCGGGACGTCAACACCATGCCCCAGTGGGCCGGCTCGTGCTGGTATTACCTGCGTTTCCTCGATCCGGGCAACGACGAGCGTTTCTGCGACGAACGGGCGGAGCGCTACTGGATGCCGGTGGACCTCTACGTTGGCGGGGCGGAACACGCCGTGTTGCACCTGCTGTACGCCCGCTTCTGGCACAAGGTGTTGTTCGATCTTGGATACGTCTCCACGCGGGAGCCGTTCCGGCGCTTGTTCAACCAGGGGATGATCCAGGGGTTCGCCTTCAAGGATCGGGTGGGACGGATTCTTCCGGCCGATGCCGTCGAGCAGCGCGGACCGGAGGCGTTCGTCTCCCGGGAAACGGGCGAGCCGGTGACGCGGGTGATCGCCAAGATGAGCAAGTCGCTCAAGAACGTGGTCAACCCGGACGAGATCATCGCCGAGTGGGGCGCGGATACGTTCCGGCTCTACGAGATGTACATGGGGCCGCTGGACGCCTCCAAACCCTGGAACACCCGCGACGTGCCGGGGTTGTACAAGCTCTGCCAGCGGATCTGGCGGCTGGTGGTGGACGAGCGGACGGGCGATCTATCGCCCGCGCTGACGGATGGGGAGCCGGATGAAGAGGCGCTGCGCGCTCTGCACAAGCTGGTCCGCCGCGTAACGGGGGACATCGAGCAGCTCAAGTTCAACACCGCCATCGCCGCGATCTTCGACTTCGTCAACTTCCTCACCCCGCGGGAGATCAGGCCGCGGGCGGTGGTGGAACCGTTCCTGCGCGTGCTCGCGCCGTTCGCGCCGCATCTGGCGGAGGAACTCTGGCACCGGTTGGGGCATGAGAAAACGATCGCGTATGAACCCTGGCCCGAGTACGACGAGCGGCTCGCCCGCGACGAGGAGGTGGAGGTGGGCGTGCAGATCAACGGCAAGCTGCGGGCGCGGGTGACGGTGCCCGCCGATGCCGATGAGCAGACCGTGCGGGAAGCGGCGCTTGCCGAGCAGCGGGTGGCCGGCTCGTTGAAGGGGAAGACGATCCGCAAGGTCATCGTCGTCAAGGGCCGCCTCGTCAACATCGTCGCCACGTAATCGAGTCGAGCGCCACGGCCGCCACGGCGGATTCGTGCCGCCGGAATAGAGCCGCGCCGCACCGTACGGAGCCGCGACGGCGGGACAGAGCCGCGACCGTGAGGGAGCGGTCCTTTGCGAGGATCGAACGACGAATGAAACGGACGTCGATCGAACTTGCGTAACGACAGCCGAACCCGGCGTTCCGAATCATCTGCATGGGCGATTTGCGATTCCGCATTCGTCCTGAGCCGCGGGCTTTCAGCCCGCGCGAGGGAGCGGTACGGGTTCGCAGCAAACGGATGAACCGCCGGTTCGTGATCCACGAGAAAGCTCGACCGAGTCGATTCGAGTCATGGCGCAGGAGATCGAGGCCAAGTTCCGCGTAAGTTCGCACGATCCGGTTCGTGCGCGGTTGCAGGCGTGCGGGGCCAAGCCGTTGGGATGCGTACTCGAACGCAACCGCATCTACGATCGACAGGATGGTTCGCTGCGGGCGGCGGGTTGCGGGCTTCGCCTGCGCACGATATCCCAGGAGGACGGAACGAGCGGGCAAGGAACGCTGACGTTCAAGGGCCCGGTCGGGCCGGGTCCGTTCAAGTCGCGCGAGGAGATCGAAACGGGAATCACCGATCCGGCGGCGCTGGAGGCGATCCTCGACCGACTCGGGTTGCTGCCCATCCTCGTTTACGACAAGCGACGGGAAAGCTGGGCGTGGAACGGATGCCGGATCGAGCTCGACGAGGTGCCCCGTCTGGGGCGGTTCGTGGAGATCGAGGGACCGGACGAGAAGACCATCGCCGCCGTGCGCGACCGTCTGGGTCTGGGTCGCGCGGACCACGAACGGGCGTCCTATGTCCGCCTGCTGCTCGCTTACGCCGAGCGGGAAGGGAGGACGAATCCCGTTTTCAGTATTGATACGGGCTGAGCGGTGAACCGGCGCGGGTCGCGGCGGGTGGTTCGTTCCCTGCGGCGTCGTTCGACCGGGAGCGGTTCTGGTTCGTGCCCCATCGATGAAGGACGTTCGCCGCCGCGTGCGGTCGACCTCTGCGGATCGTGAATTGACACGCCGGACGCCGCTTTTCATAATCTCGCTTCCCCTCGTTTCCGAAAGATACACGCCGGGGGGAACGATTCACGCTTTTCGGAGGAAGGTAGGCATGGTTCACAAGATGACGTTGACGATCTGCCTGATCGGAAGTTGCATCTGGTGCATGGCGCTGGTGACACGGGCTGACAGCGCCCAGAACGGCGCAGGCGGGGATACGTTCAAACCCGTTTCAGAGGTGGAAGCGTTGATGTACGGCCAGCGTACGTTTTACAAAAGGATCCAGAAGATCCTGAAGAAAGATACGTTGAGCGGGAAACGGGCCAGGGAACTGGAGAAATCCTCGCAGGTGCTGGCGGAGCTGGCCAACGTCAACCGGTTCAACCGCTCGGAGACGGACTATCGCAACTGGGCGACCAAGCTGCGGGACACGGCCCTTCAGCTCGCCAAGGAGGCGGAAAAGAAAGACGCCGCCGACATCACGCGCATGCGCACGCTGTTGATGACGTTGCACGAGACCTGTGAAAGCTGCCACGACGTCTATCAGGAAGAGGAGGATTGATCCGCCGCCGGTGCGCCGGTTCCCTCGTCGGGAACGACGAACCGCAGGTGATGGGCGCAGTGGATGCAGTGGATCCGGTCCCACAGGGGGCGGGGCATTTCCCCGAACAAAGGATGCGGCTTGAGCGGTCCCGTGTGACGGCGGTAGCGATCGAGCGCCTCCCGTAACTCGCGCACCCCGGTCTCCGTTTCGACGGGTTCCTGCGGCTCGATGCCGGGATCGACCGTGTACCGTTCCGGAATCCCCCAGCGGAGCGTGTAGGCGATCAGCAGGCGTCGGAACAGCGTCCGTTTGATCCGGTGCCGGGACAGGTCGAATCCGTCGATGGAGCCGTGAAAGCCGTTCGCCAGGTGCCGGCCGATCTGCCCCAGCGTCCAGCGCCGCAGCGTCCGATGTCCACGGCACAGGCGATCCACCTCCGGCATGACCTCGGACAGATTGCGGAAGGTGAGGCGACGGGGCGGTTCAAGGGCTCCCGGCGAGGCATCTGAATGCGTGGTCCCTTTATGCGGTGAAGGCGCCGGACCGGCGGGGGTCATCGGAGGAAGGCCTCGATCCGCGACAGGCCTTCGTCCATCTCCTCCAGGCTCAGCGCGAACGACAGGCGCACATGGGCGTCCAGGCCGAACGCGATGCCCGGCACGACCGCGACCCGGATCTCCTCCAGCAATCGGTCGGCGAACTCCACCGATCCGGACACGCCCAGCCGGTCGTACGTCGCGGAGACGTTGGGGAAGCAGTAGATCGCGCCCGTCGGGCGGGGGCAGCGCACGCCGGGGATGGCCGTAAGACGCCGGTACATGCGCTCGGCCCGTTCCCGGAACGCCTGCCGCATCGTCTCCACCACGAACTGATCGCCCGTCAGGGCGGCGGTCAGGGCGTGTTGATTGAAGGTGACGGCGCCGCTGGTCGTCTGCGACTGCAAACGGGCCATCGCCTTGATGATCTCCGCCGGTCCGCCCGCGAACCCCACCCGCCATCCGGTCATGGCGTAGGTCTTGGATGCCGCGTTGACGGTGACGGTCTTCGCGCGGGTGCGGTCGTCGATGGCGGCGAAGCTGAGATGTTCCACCCCGTCGTAGATCAGACGATCGTAGATTTCGTCCGAGAGCACGACGAGGTCGCGCCCGGCCAGCACGTCGGCCACCACCCGCAGTTCGTCGGGCGAATACGTCACGCCGCTGGGATTCGACGGGGAGCAGAGGATCACCATCCGCGTGCGGTCGGTGAGCACCGATTCCAGCACCGCGGGCGTGAGCTTGTAGTCGTTTTCCTCCGGGCCGGTCACGAAGATGGGCGTTCCGCCCGCGAGCTTGACCATCTCCGGGTAGCTCACCCAGTAGGGGCGGGGGATGACGACTTCGTCGCCGGGATCCACGACAGCCTGGATGGCGAGATAGCAGGCCATCTTGCCCCCGGCCGTGACGATCACCTCCGCCGGCGTGTACGACAGTCCGTTGTCGCGGGCGAACTTGGCGCAGACGGCGGACTTGGCTTCCGCCAGCCCCGACGCGGGTTTGGAATAGTGCGTATGCCCCCCGCGGATGGCTTCGATGCCCGCTTGCTTGATCGGCTCCGGCGTGTCGAAATCCGGTTCGCCCGCCCCGAACCCGATGACGTCCACCCCGGCCGCTTTCATCCGCGCCGCCTTGGCGGAGACCGCCAGCGTGGCCGATTCGGTCAACTCCATCACCCGCCGAGCGAGTTTCATGTCGCACTCCTTCGCTTGCGATTCCCGCGGTGCCGTGATCGCCTGACAGAGCCGCGACGTTCACACGGGACGGCGACCATCATGCCGGCGCCGCCACTGCCGGGACGGAGCCGCGCCCACCGGAACGGCGCCGCGAC
>CAZNQN010000175.1:0-465 GCA_964574925.1 uncultured Phycisphaeraceae bacterium
GAGACGATTCGCCCGGCTGACACGTGGTTCGGCGTGCTGGGCGGGCACTGGAAGGATGCGGAGCGTTTCAGCCGGGTCTACAACGAGGCGTTGCACGACTATCGGCGCAAGCGCGGCATCCGCAGTTCGAGCGTGCCCATGCCGGACCTGGAGCGCGGTCGCGACCGGTGGGAGCTGCCGCTGTGGGCGTATGAGATCGTGCTCCGCGGGGATCCGGTGCAGGACGCCAGCCAGGAGCGTCACCGTTGCTTCGTCCGTCGCGACGGGGAGCGGACGGTGCTGACGGCGGGTCGGAAACACCTCGCTGCCGAGCCGCCGTATCCGGAGAAATATCCCCCCCTGCTGGCGTCGACGGGTCCGCTGACGCGGTGGGTGGTGCGTCCGCGGGCGCTGATGCTGACGCTGTGGGCGCGGTTGTTTCTGGCGGACCTGTTCATCCACGGTCTGGGAGGGGCGGAGTACGAT
>CAZNQN010000175.1:475-5835 GCA_964574925.1 uncultured Phycisphaeraceae bacterium
GGATCGAGCCGCCGGCGATGGCGTGCGTGTCGGCCACGTTGCATCTGGACCTTCCCCGCCCGCCGCGGGCGGTGCCGCGTCTGGTCGAGGCCCGCCGCCGTCTCCGCGACGTGCGGTGGAACCCCCAGCGGCACCTTCCCGAAGCGGCCCGGAACCAGCCGCTGGTTCATCGGCGGGACGAACTGGTCCGGGAATCGGAGCGACTTCGGCGGGAGGAGCCGCGCAACCACGCGCGGCGGCGGGAGGTCTTCCGGAAAATCCGCAAGGTCAACGAGAAAATCCTCTCCCACTGTCCGGAGCTGCTGTCGGAAGCCGAAAAACAGGTGTCGCTGGCCGAACGGTACGAACCGCAATGGCGGATCGCCGAGGAGCGGGAGCATTTCTTCGCCCTCTACAGCGACGATCGGTTGCAGACGCTGCTGGATGCCCTTCCGCCTCCCGAGGCGTTTCAGGTATAGTGCGGGGACGAGACGGACGGCGGCTTCGCTTCGGTCGAGCCGGACCGTCCGCACAGGAGATCGCCATGAGCGAAGAGACACCGGAACCGAAGATTCATATCGACTCGGACTGGAAGGAAGAGGCCGCCCGCGAAAAGCAACGCCTGGCGGAGATGGAGAAGCAGGAGCAGACCTCCGAGGGGGGGCGGCCCGCGGGCGAACCGGAGGCCAACTTCATCGAGCTGCTCAACCTCATCGCCATGCAGGCGGCGGTGGCGCTGGGCGGTTTGCAGGGTCCGGGCGGGGAGTCCATCCCCCCCAACCCGCTGGCGGCCAAGCACTACATCGACCTGCTGGAAGTGCTGGAGAAGAAGACGGCCGGCAACCTCACCGACGATGAACGGCGGGTCCTGGGAAGCGTCCTGTACGAGCTGCGGATGCAATACGTGCAGATGGTGACCGCCGCCACCCAGCCTCCGAAGGCGGACAAGAGCGGACCGGCGGAACCCCCCAAGGCCTGACCGCGCTCGCCGACTCCGGCGGTCGTGGTCTCCCGCCTGGGAGAGGCGGCGACCGCCGGAACGGAACCTGTCGATGCTCGTCGTTCCCATTCGCACGGAATCGGAAATCCACCGCACGCCGCGGGCCAACTTCGCGCTGATCGGGATCAACATCCTTTCGTTTGCGATCCTCGGGGGGCGACCGGCGAGCCACGCCCTGGCGTCGCTGAAGGCACGGTACCTCCTCTTTCACTCCAACGCCCCCGCTTTCCATGCGTTTTTCACCTACCAGTTCCTGCACGCCGACATCTGGCACCTGCTGGGCAACATGCTCTTCCTTTGGGTCTTCGGCAACAGCGTCAACGCCAAGATGCGCGACTTTCCGTACCTGTGCTTCTATCTGGCGGGGGGTGTCTTCGCGGCGTGGGGATACGCGCTGGTGACGCCCAACCCCACGAGTCTGCTGGGGGCGTCGGGGGCGATCGCGTCCGTGACCACCGCCTACCTGGTGCTGTATCCCCGCAGCCGGGTGACGGTGCTGATCTGGATGTTTTTCATCTACTTCTTCCAGGTGCGGGCGATGCTCATCATCGTGTTGAAGATCATCGTGTGGGACAACATGATCGCGCCGGCCATCGGCGGCGCGGACGCCATCGCGCAGAGTGCCCACCTGTTCGGGTATCTGTTCGGCTTCGTCGGCTCGCTGGGGATGCTGCTGGTGCGGGCGCTGCCGCGGGATCAGTTCGATCTGCTGGCGCTTTGGAAGCGCTGGCACCAGCGGCGGGCGCTGACGACGATGATGGCCGACCCGCGGGCATCGGCCGCCGCCCAATACGGATCGGTCGCCCGCGTCGAGATGCCGGACGCCCACGAGCAGGCGAAGGAGGAACGCCGGCTCGACCGCGTATCGGAACTGCGGGCGCAGATCACCGAGGCGATCGAACGCGGCGACGTGGAGGAGGCGTGTCGTCTCTATGAAACGCTGCTCGACGTGGACGAACGGCAGTGCCTGTCCGAGCGGGACCAGCTCCGCTTGGCGCGGGCGTTTTATGCCGCCGGGCGTTTCCCGCAGGCGGCCGCCGCCTTCGAACGGTACGTGGACGTCTACCGCCACTCGCCGGAAGCCTCGAACGTGCGTCTGCTGCTGGGCATCATCTACGCGCGGGACCTGCATCGGTATGAAGCGGCGGATCGTCACCTCAGCCGCTGCCTCGAAACGCTGCGGGATGAAACCCGCCGCCACCAGTGCGCCGCGTGGCTTCGCAACGTCCGCACGCTGCTCGGCAAACCGCTTCCGGAGGCGTAAGCACCTCTCGTAAGACGAATGGTGACTTCCCCGTCCGGACCAACCGCTCCCTCACGGTCGCGGCTCAGTTTCGCGCGCCGAGCGTTGTCGTGACGACCGGCATCGCGCATTGAGCGCGTCTCGCGCGGCGGACGGGTCGTCTCTGCGCCGGATGCGGGTGGAGGACGGCCACGTCGCGCGGGCTTCAAGCCCGCGGCTTGGGCTCGCCCGTTGAGTGGGAGCAGGCTTGCGCGGCTCGGTTGTCTTTCGTCGGAAAACCGGATACAAGCATTCGATGTTGCGACACGGATGAGGAACGGAGCCCCTCCCATGCCCGAACTGGCGTACGTCAACGGCGTGTTCTGTCCCATCGGGGAGGCCAAGGTCTCCATCGAGGATCGCGGTTTCCAGTTCGGGGACGGTCTCTACGAAGTCATCCACGTCTACGACGGCAAGTTCCTGTTGCTGAAGGAACACATGGACCGGCTACGGCGGGGGGCGGAGGCGATTTGTCTGCCTTATGATTTCGAGCGGCATCCGCTGGAACCGATCCTGGCTGAGGGCGTCCGCCGCAGCGGGCTGCGCGACGCCCGCGTGTATCTCCAGATCACCCGCGGGGTGGCGCCGCGCGATCACGTCATTCCGGAAGGGCTCACGCCCACGGTGGTGGCCACGTTCAAACCCCGTACGCTCGTGCCGGACGAGCTGCGCCGCCGCGGCGCGACGGTGATGACCACGCCGGAAATCCGCTGGGCATGGTGCGCCATCAAGGCGATTACGTTGTTGCCCAACGTACTCGCGAAGACCGAAGCCAAACGGCGCGGGTACGATGACGCCGTCTTCGTCACCGCCGACGGCGAGGTGCGGGAGTGCACCGCCTCCAACGTGTTCATGGTCCGCGACGGTCGCGTCTTCATGCCGCCGCGCAATGAATCCGTCCTGCACGGGATTACCCAACTGTTTCTGCTGGAATGCGCCGCGTCCGCGGAGATCCCGGTCGTGGAGGAGCCGATCCGTCTCGAGGCGTTTCGTCAGGCGGACGAGGCGTTCATGTCGTCCACGGCCGTCGATGTGCTGGGCATCACGTCGGTGGACGACCGACCGATCGGCGACGGGCAGGTGGGACCGATCACCCGCCGGCTTTACGAGGCCTTCGTGGAGCGGATCCCCACGCGACTGACGGCCCTGTAGCGGACCGGGGCGGGGTTGACCGGGCAGTTGCCGGAGGGGAATACTTTCCGCGAACGCCGAGCAAACGGGGGGAACCACCCCGCGGGGGCGGACACTCGGAGCGTCTTTCGGAATGGCGCGACAGGGACGAGGCCCGTCCCACCGAGCGGCAACCCGACCGGAAACCACGCACGATGATGGAGGTATCGAAATGTCCCGCCGTCTGATCGCTGTGTCGATGTTGTTGATGCTGCCGGGGTGCGGCGTGCTGGAGAGGCTGGGCTTGATCGGTCCGAAAGAGACCGGCTCCTCCAAACTCATCCCCTTCCAATCCGAGAAAGAGCTGACCGATTACATCCGTTCGCAGGTGCAGGAGCGGGGCGCGGCGCTCCGCACCTTCGACACGGCGGTGGAACCGTCGGTCAGTGTTCTGGAAAACGGCAACGGCGCGGCGCCCGTCATGGCCGACGCCGGCACCTCCGGGGCGTCGGCGTCCGAACCGGCGGCTCCGCCCGCGGACTTTTCCCAGACCACCATCCAAGAGGCAGGCGTGGATGAGGCCGACGTCGTCAAAACCGACGGCACCTACGTCTATGCGATCCGCAACACCGCGACCGAGGCCCGTCTGACCATCGCGCGCATCTTTCCCCCGGATCAACTGGCGTTGATGGGGGAGATGTCTTTGGAAGGCTACGGGCGGGAACTGTACCTGCACGACGGCAAGGTGATTGCCCTGAGCGAGCAATCCGGCGGGTTCTTCATTCAGGTGGAGGCGCCGGCCGTCGAGGGGGGCGGCATGATGGGAGAGTCGATGATGGGCGATTCGGCGGGGACGGCCGACGAGCCGCCCTCTACGCAGGAAGGCTCCGCAGGCGTCGCCGCGGGCGAGACGCTGGAGATCGCGGTCATCGATCCGAGCGTCATGCCGCCGGACACCCGCTTCGAGCGACCCCGCACGATCGTGACGATCATCGACGTGCAGGATCCTACCGCCCCGGCCATGCTGTCGCAGACCACCTTCGACGGAGTGGTGTCCTCCAGCCGGTTGATCGACGGGGTGCTGCACCTTGTGCTTTCGAACCATCAGGTGTTCTACTTCGATGTGTTCCCCATGCTGGGCATGCCGGGCATGGACGTGGGCGACATTCAGGCGGAGGACGTGCTGCCGCGGTACACGCGGGTCGAACCCGACGGTTCGAGCACGGAAGGTCCGGTGCTGACGTTCGACGAGTTGTACCGTCCCACCGACCCCGACGGGTTCGGCGTCGTGACGGTGGTGAGCATGGACATCGACGCCGGGGGGACGTTCTCCGCCGTGGGCGTCGTCGCCGAACCGGGGCTGATCTACTCCTCCCTCGACGCCATGTATCTGACCGATACCCAGTATGATTTCAGCGGGCGGACGCGGGAGACGACCGATCTGTACAAGTTCGCCTACGTCGATCGCGGTTCGATGCCCGTGGCCACCGGCACCGTTCCCGGACGGATCCTCGATCAGTACTCCATGAGCGAATATCAGGGCTACATGCGGGTGGCCACCACCGTCGGACCGCAGTTCTCCATCTTCGGCGGTCCGGCCTCGCCTTCGCGCAACAACGTCTACGTCCTCCGACAGGACGGCGACACGCTGACCGTCGTCGGGCAGGTGGAGGACATCGCCCCCGGAGAGACGATCCAGTCCGCCCGTTTCGTCGGCGACCGGGGTTTCCTCGTCACCTTCGAACAGATCGATCCGTTCTTCACGCTGGATCTTTCCGACCCGGCGAACCCGCAGGTGGTGGGAAAGTTGAAAGTTCCCGGATTCTCCACCTTCATCCTGCCGATGGACGAGGACCATCTGCTGACCGTGGGGCGCTACATTCCGGAAAACGGCGGTTTCCCGTGGGGCGTGCAACTGTCCATCTTCGACGTGTCCGACTTCGCCCACCCGGTGCAGACGTCCAACGTGATCCTCGGACAGGATTCCGG
>CAZNQN010000176.1:0-466 GCA_964574925.1 uncultured Phycisphaeraceae bacterium
TAGTTGCCCAGCGACTTGCTCATCTTCTCCCGCCCGTCGGTGCCGACCAGCAGCGGCGTGACCATCACGATCTGCGGCGGCTGACCGGCGTCGCGCTGGAGATCCCGGCCGCAGAGATTGTTGAACGTCTGATCCGTTCCGCCCAGTTCGACGTCGGCTTCGACGGCCACGCTGTCCCGCGCCTGCATGAGCGGGTAGAGCAGCTCGTGCAGGTAGATCTCCTTTCCTTCCTCGCGGCGCTTGGCGAAGGTGTCGCGTTCCAGCATCCGCGCGACGGTCATGCGGCTCATCAGGCGAATCACGTCGGCGCAGGTCATGGGGTCGAGCCATTCGCTGTTGCGGCGGACCTCCAGTTTGTCCTCCGACAGATCGAGCACCTTGCCCGCCTGGTTCAGGTAGGTCCTTGCGTTGGCCTCGATCTGCTCCTCCGTGAGCATGGGGCGGGTCTTCGAGCGTCCCGTCGGGT
>CAZNQN010000176.1:476-5792 GCA_964574925.1 uncultured Phycisphaeraceae bacterium
ATCCTGGAACTGCCGCAGCTTGCGGAGCACGACGGTATGACCGAGCGTCAGGTCCGGCGCGGTGGGGTCCATGCCGAGTTTGACGCGCAGCCGTTTTCCGGAAGCCAGCCGCTCGCGTAGCTCCTCTTTCGTGTACACTCCTTCACATCCGCGAAGGAGCACCTCCAACTGTCGATCGACGTTGCCCGTTGTCATCGAAAAAAGCCGCTTTGAGATTGCTTATCTCCCGGCACCTTCGGGAAAGCACGCCCGCTGCACGTGTGTCGCCCGACCGGTCGTCGTGTCCACGCGGACGCGCAGCCCGCTGAGGCGGACGTCCCCGTCGGCCACGTCGAACGGTGCCGGCACCGCCGTCCGCATCGCGGTGAGCACCCGATGCTTGTCCCGCCCCAGGACGGAATCATAGGGCCCCGTCATGCCCAGGTCGGTCACGTAGGCCGTCCCTTTCGGCAGGATGCGGGCATCGGCCGTCGGTACGTGCGTATGCGTTCCAAACAGCACGCTGACCCGCCCGTCGAGATACCATCCCATGGCCACCTTTTCGCTGGTCGCCTCGGCGTGCATGTCCACGACGATGATCTTGACGTCATCGGGGATGGCGCCGAGCACGCGGTCCACAGCCGCGAAAGGGCAATCGCCGGGCGGTTTCATGAACAACCGCCCCAGCAGCGACACCACCGCCACGCGGTGATTGGAAGCCGTCTCGAACACCGCGAACGTCTTGCCGGGCGCGGAAGGCGGCAAATTGGCCGGTTTGACGATCCGGTCGGACGTCTCTAGCAGGTTGATGGCTTCCTTGCGGCGGTAGAGGTGATCGCCGAGCGTCACCACATCCGCGCCGTAGTGGCGGATTTTCTCGAAAAGGGCCGGTGTGATGCCGGAACCGCCGGCGGCGTTCTCGGCGTTGACGATCACGGCGTCGAGCCCGCCGTCGCGCTTCCAGTGTTCGAGCGCCTCGCGGAGGACGCGCCGTCCCGGTGCTCCCACCACGTCCCCCACGCACAACAGCGTCAGCTCCATGCGATTCGTTTCCTTTCGGCGATCCGCGAACAGGGTAGCGGTTGCCCGCGGCTCGGGGGCCGACGGAGGTTCTCCGCCGCCCCGGTCGAGAACGTGCACCGGTCCTAGCGTGCCTGGGCTACGGCCCGCACCTCGCGGAGGACGGTCACGCGGATCTCGCCCGGATAGGTCATCTGCTCCTCGATCTTCTTGGCCGTGTCCCGCGCGATCTTTTCCGCCATGGCATCATCGACCTTCTTGGCATCGACGATCACGCGGATTTCGCGTCCGGCCTGGATGGCGAACGCCTCCCGCACGCCGGGCGGTTCCTTGGCGATCTCCTCCAACTGCTGGAGTCGCTGCACGTACCGTTCGAGGCTTTCCCGCCGCCCGCCGGGGCGGGAGGCACTGATGGCGTCGGCGGCCATGACGATCGGCGTGTACGGCGTGGTGGCAGGAATGTCGCCGTGATGTCCCTCGATGGCGTTGAGCACCTCGGGTCGTTCGTTGAAGCGGCGGCAGAAGTCGGCGCCGATCTTCTGGTGGCTGCCTTCGACCTCGTGATCGATGGCCTTGCCGATATCGTGCAGCAACCCGCACCGCCGCGCCAGGCGCCCGTCGAGGTTCAACTCATCGGCGATGTTCTGGCACAGAAAGGCGACCTCCAGGCTGTGCTTGAGCACGTTCTGCCCGTAACTGGTGCGGAACTTGAGCCGCCCCAGCAGATCGAGCTGCTTGCGGTGCAATCCGCCGACGTTGGCTTCCACCGCCGCCCGCTTGCCCGTCTCCAGGATCTCTTCCTCGATTTCCTTCTGGACCTGCCGCACGAGTTCCTCGATGCGTCCGGGGTGGATGCGGCCGTCCTGGATGAGCCGCTCCAGCGCCCGCCGCGCCGCCTCCCGCCGCACCGGGTCGAACGCGCTGACCAGCACCACGCCCGGCGTATCGTCCACGATCACGTCCACGCCGGTGACGCGCTCGAAGGTGCGGATGTTGCGCCCTTCCCGGCCGATCACCCGTCCCTTCATCTCGTCCGAGGGGATGGCCACGGTGGAGACGGTGGCCTCGCAGGTATGTTCGCCCGCATACCGCTGAATGGCTGTTAAGATGATCTCGCGGGAGCGCTGCATGGCCTCGTCCTTGGCGGCGGCGACGGACTTGGCGATCAGTTCGGCGGCCTCATGGTCGACCTCCTCACGGATCTCCTGAAGGACCGTTCGCTTGGCGTCGTCGGCGGACAGGCCGCTGAGCTGGAGAAGCCGCTCCCGCCGGTCCGCCAGCAGACGTTCCGCCTCCTGTTCCCGCCGGGTGACCTGTTCGATCCGGGCGTTGAGCTTCTTCTGGGCCTGTTCGAGGTTGCGTTCCTTGGTGACGAGGGTGTCGAGCTTGGCCTCGAGATTGTCCTCCCGCTTGGCGAGGCGGCGTTCCATCTCCTTCAGCTCGGCGCGCATCTCGTTGCCCTCGGCGCGGAGCTTCTCCTGTCCCTTGAGATATTCGGCCTTGGCGTCGACCTCGGCGGTCTTGCGGATGACGTCGGCCTCGGAACGGCTCTCGGCGAGGATACGTTCGGCCTCGTTGCGGGCGGCGTCGAGGCGGGCCCGCCCCAGCCAGCGCATCAGGAGGTATCCCGCCAGCAGCCCGACGACGGTTCCGATGGCGCCGGAGATCAGCAGCGCCCGCATGACGGGAGCCTCGCCCTGCGCCAGCAAAATCCATTCGTGTGCGTTCATCAAACCACCTATCCGGGAGATGCGCACGAACGATCGTCCCGACCTCTCCGGTCGAGACACGCCGCGCACATCTCCTTCACGTCGTATCCGGGAAAACGGGGAAGGAAGCCGGTGCCGACGGTCCGACCGCCGACTCTCGAACCGCTCAGGCCGGAACCGCCGACCGTTCTACGGGGCGAACTTGAGACTCAAACTGCCGGATGCCTGCTAGGGAATGGGGTGACTCGCTCGTTGCAACCGTGCACCTGCCGACAAGAAAACGATCTCCAACCCGAATGCACGGTGCCTGCCATCCAACACGTCCATCTCCATGCGCCGAAGCGGGATCCGCCCGCCGCGGCTCGAATTGCATCCCGACATTGTGACCACGTCACAGGACATCGGACGCTCGTCACCGATCGACCCGCACCTGACGGCCGGGTCGAGTGCTGCTTCAAGTTCCGCCCGCAAACTTCCGGGCAACGGTTCGCGGTACTCCGTCCTCGCGATTCAGCCGCCCCGCACAGTGATCCCGGAGCGACTTGCTCCGATCGCGTTCTCCCTGTTTCCGACTTTCCTCGCGCCGCCCGGTCCCGCCGGGCAGCGTAACAAGATTTCAACCATCACTTGAAGGAGGGGCGTGCACACTCCTCCCTCCTCTTTGATGGTATAAATCCGGACCAGACTGTCAAGGTCGGGCATACCGGACCTGCGGGCGTCCCCAGATGCACGAGGGTTCCCCCCGCAGCCGTCACGGCCGATCGTCGGAATCTGTGCGCCGCTGCGACCCCCGACCGCGGTCCATCCGTATAATGGCGGTTCGGGCGACCCTCGCCGGTGCGACCGCTGCCGAAAACGAGGGACGGCGGAGGGGCGGCCCTCCCCCCAGACCGGTACCTTGACGGTCGTCACGGACATCGGCCGATGGATTCACCACGGACACCCATGATGAACGACATCCGACGACGTACTCTTCTTCCCAGGCGACACCGACCGCATGCGTGGGGGCTTGCCCTTTTCGTCCTCGGGGCCATCGGATCGACGGCCTCCGCCGATGTCAACCCTGCCCGTGTGGACATGGTCGCGTCGGTGAAGGCGGTCGTTCCCGGCCGGCCTTTCGAGATCGCCGTCCGTTTCGAAATCGACGACGGGTGGCACATCTACTGGAAAAACCCCGGGCAGGCGGGACAGCCTCCCGTTGTGACCTGGAACCTTCCGAAAGGATTCGAGGTTGGACCATTTCGGTTTCCCGTCCCGAAACGTCACGTCTCCCCGGGTTCGATCGTCACCAACATCCTGGAGGGCGAGCCGATCCTGCTGGCGACGATCACGCCGCCGGCTTCGCTGCCCGCCGATCAGCCCGTCGTCCTTCAGGGGAAGCTTCGCTACCTCGTCTGTCGGGAGACGTGTCTGATCCGGTTCGCGGATTTGAAGGTCGAACTGCCGGTGGCGGAACCCGGTTCGGAACCTCAATCCGCCAATGAAAAACTTTTCGCACGCGCGAAACGGGCCCTTCCCGAAACGAAAAGCAAGCATCTGAGCATCCGGGCGCGGGTCGAACCTCCGTCGCCTGTGGTGGGGCAATCGTTCGAATTGCGGGTGACGATCGATGTCCGACGGGGCCTGCACATCCAGTCGCATACGCCGCTCAACCCGGCCTTCATCCCCGCCGACCTGTTCCTTGCCCCCCCCAAGGGCGTGGTGCTCAGAGAGCCCGTCTTTCCGCCGCCGAAGCTGCGGCGCGTGAAGATTCTCGGCCAGCTCAGCGAATACACGGGAAAGATCACGATCACCGTCCCCGGAACGGTCGAGGAACGTCCTTCCGGATCGCCCGCGATCGAGGGGGTGTTCAAATACCAGGCCTGTACGGACAAGGGCCAGTGCTATCCGCCGACCGGCGTGGCGTTCTCGCTTCCTTTCGGGGGAAGGGAGAAACAGGCCGGCACTTCCCCAAGCGAAACATCGGGCGGGGCGACGACAGCCGCCACCGCGTCCGGAACCCGCCAGGTCGGCGGGTCCGGCGGTCCGGAACCCGCCGGCGAATCGACCGTTGCGGAGGATGCCCCGGCCGCCGCGCCGAACGCACCTGCCCGGAAGACCGAACAGGCGGCAGGAAAAGCGGGGGGACTGGAAGGATTCCTCGCGGGTCTGGGCGTTCCCGGCCAACTGCTGATCTGCTTTCTGTACGGATTGTTCATCAACGCCACGCCGTGCGTGCTGCCGATCCTGTCCATCAAGGTGATGGACTTCGTTCGGCAGGCGCACGCCTCGCGGGCGCGGACGATGGTGCTGGGACTGGCGTTCGGGGCGGGCGTGATGATCTTCTTCGTGGTGCTGGGACTGCTGGCGGCGCAGGGGAAGAACCTGCTCCAGTATCCGGTTGCGGTGATCGCGCTGGGCGCGGTCGTGACGGCGCTGGCGCTGAGCATGTTGGGGGTCTATACGTTGCAGCCGCCCTCGGCCGCCACCCGTCTCGACGCGGCCTTGCAAAAAGACGGGGTGTGGAGCTCGTTCGGCAAGGGCGCCTTGGCGCCGGTGCTGGGGTTCGCGTGCACGGCGCCGATGATGGTGGGGGGGCTGGCGTGGGCGACGCGGCAGACGCCGCAGA
>CAZNQN010000177.1:0-1607 GCA_964574925.1 uncultured Phycisphaeraceae bacterium
TCTTCCTCGCCAGCGACCTTTCCAGCGGCATCACGGGCGAGAATATCTTCGTCGATGCCGGGTATAACATCGTGGGACTGTAAAGAGCTGCGCCTCAGACCTTCTCCACGGTTGCGAATGCAAACAGCGGCGTGACGTCTTCCAGCGTGTCGAGGTGCCAGGCGCGGTCGAGGATCGCGTCGGCCGTTTCGTCCCGGACGACGCCGCGGGCCAGACGGCGGAACTTGTCCACCACCTCGTCGTCGGTCATGGGGTTCTCGGCGTGTCCGCGGGGGAAGTCCACCCGCTTGGACACCTTGGTGCCGTCGGCACAGGTGATGATGATCTCGTTGGGAATGCCCCGGGGATATCCGGCGTTCAGCTCCGGGTTCTCGACGATGGTGGTGCGGTCGATGAGGTCCAGCAGCCGCGGATCGGCAAGCCGCTCCTCGGCGAAGGTCTCCAGCGTCACGTCGCCGTCGACGAGGGCGGCCGCGCAGCAATAGAACATGGAATGGTCGGCCGTCTCCCGCGAGGTGGGGCGGCGCTTTTCCGGCTCGGACCCGATGATGCTCACCGCCGCCTCGAAGCTCTCGATGCGAATCGACTCGATCTTCTTGCCCGCAATCTGCGGGCGGAGCTGCAAGCAGGCGTCGATGGCCGATTGCGAATGGTATTCCGCCGGCCAGTACTTGATGTACGTGCGGTCGATCATGAAGTCCCCGTCGCCGCCCAGGACCAGCTCCCGCAGACCGGGAAGGTTCAACTGATTCATCAATCCCTTGGGTCCCTCGAAGATATCGAACGGGCCGGTCATCCCGCGGCGGGCGAGGTCGGCGGCGAAGACGCCGTTGCGGGCGGCGTTGGAAAACGCGCACGCCTTCCAGTCGGAAATCTGCCCCGTGCGCGTCTGGCGGGTGGCGATGTTGCACACGCCCGCCAGCCCCAGGGCGTGTTCGAGCTGCTCTTCCGACAGATCCCAGAGCCACCCGGCCGCCAGCGCCGACGACAACGCTCCGTAGACGACGTGGTCCCATCCGCCGGCCCGCAGACTGGCCGCGTCGCACATCCGGCACTGGATCTCGTAGGCGATGACGATGGCGGTGATCAGATCGCATCCGCCGCGGGAGGCCGTCTGGGCGGCGGCCACGCAGGCGGGAATGTTGTCCGACGGATGGGCGGGCTCGAGGCTCAGGTACGTGTCGTTGTAGTCGAGGTAGCGGACCATGGCCCCGTTGGCGAACGTCGCCAGGTCGGCGGAGGTGAAATGGTCCGTGCCCCAGACGTTGGCCGACGGCGGCGGGTCGTTGATGGCCATGGCCTTGGCGCGGGCGATCCGCGCAGGCCGCGAACCATAGGCCCCCAGGCACGTGCCGATCGAGTCGATCACCCGCCGCTTGACCTCGTGGACGGTTTTTTCCGGCAGGTCTTGGTAGCGAAGCTTGCGGGCCCAGCGGGCCATCTTACGAGCCAGCGTCATGGGGTGTCTCCTTCATTCAGGCAGTGATATTCGCGTTCAGAACCCCCATAGGTACGCCCTTACATCGCTGCGTCAAGCTGAGAGCTTCTTGGGCGTGGATGCACGGTTACTGTCCCATCCGGGCGCAGAGGATGGTCAGATCGTCGGA
>CAZNQN010000177.1:1617-5791 GCA_964574925.1 uncultured Phycisphaeraceae bacterium
CGGCGCCCGCCGGAGGCACGCGGTAGAGATCGGCCGGCAGCGAGGAGCTTCTCCATCGGTCCGGCGAACGTCGTGACCGACCAGGTCCCCTCGGTTTATGACACGTAGGCCTCTTTTTTCTTGACAAAGCGGTTGCCGGTATAGAAACATAATGGATCGTGTTTCGGTCGCGGGGAGAAAACTCCTCATCGCCCGCAGACATTTTCACAAATTCCTAGGAACATACGGAGATACAGAGCCATGGCGAAAAGACAAACACCGGGGCGACGGAAACGCGGAGCACGCAATCAACTGACTGCACGTTCGGGCGAATATTTTGTAGCCGCGGAATTGCACAAACGGGGCGCCTTCGCGGCGCCGTTCGCCGGCGACATGCCTGAAATCGACCTGATTGCATGCAATCCGGACCGGAGCCGAACCGTGCACGTCCAAGTCAAGACGAAACGAGGTGGCTCCAAATGGCAGGGGAGCATCGAGGGATGCGGGCCGATGAGGCGCCGAAGAAACGAAACGAACTTCTGGGTTTTCGTCAGTCTGGGAAAGACGGGCGAATCCCCCCGTTACTGGATCGTGCCGGACTGGTGGATGCGAAATGATATCCATCGGGCCCATCAAGCCTACCTGAAGTGCCACGGCGGGACACGGCCCGGCAATCCGAACTCCAAGCATCACTCGATCGAGGAATCACGACTGGAACAGTGGCGAGACCGTTGGGATATCATGGGAATTCTTGACGAATAATCGAGACGATGCAATGGCTTACTCGCACCCTGATGTTTCGCTAGATATGCTCTGCGCTGTTTCTATTCTTTATTCCAAGGTGTTTCAATCACAGTGTATTGGACAGCCATGAAAACTTGGGACTTCATCCCATCCGGGCGCAGAGGATGGTCAGATCGTCGGACTGGGGGGCGTCGCCGACGAAGCGGCTGACGTCTTTGCGGATGCGGCGGATCAGCGCTTCCGGGCGGGCGCTGCGATGCTCCCGCAGGCGGGCGACGAGGCGCTCCCGGCCGTACGGATGCCGCTCTGCGTCCATGGCCTCCACCACCCCGTCGGTATAGGCGAAGACGGTCAGCGGCGCCGGGGGAAGGTCCACCTCCGCCAGGGGAAAGACGGCGTCTTCCGCGACGCCGAGGGGAAACGCCGGTTCCAGGGTCAGTTCCTCCGGTTCCGGGGGGTCCTCGCGGAGCAGAAAGGGAGCGGGATGGCCGGCGCTGGATACCCGGAGCTTGCCTGCCCCCCGGTTCACCAGCATCAGCAGGCAGGTGATGAAGGTGCCGTCGTCGGTGTTGTCGTGGATGAGGGCGTTCCAGCGGGCGAGCAGGGCGGCGGGATCGTCACTGCCGGGCGCGGTGACGCGAACGGCCGCCTGGAGGTTCGCCGTCAGCAGCGAGGCCGCCATACCCTCCCCCGTCACGTCCGCGATCAGGCACCACCAGCAATCGTCTCCGCAGGGGATCACGTCGTAATAATCGCCGCTGACGCGCTGCCCCGGTTCGTTGAGGGCGGCGACCTGGAAGCCGGGTTCGTCGGGCAGGCTCGTCGGGAACAATCCCGTCTGGATGCGCCGGGCCATGCTCAGCTCGTGCGTCATCCGCACCATGCGTTCATGGTCCTGCATCAGACGATGGTTGATCAATCCGACGCTGAGCTGCTGGGCGATGCCGGCGAAGAAGTCGATGTCCTCCTGCGTATAGGGGGCGGCGGCGGAAAGCCGATCGCCGTAGAGCACGCCGAGAATCTCGTCGCCGTGCATGAGGGGGACGCACATGGCCGAGCGGATGCCCTGCTGCACCATGCTGACGGTGGGATCACGGTCGGCCTGCGGTTCGCCCGTGTAGATGGCCCGTTCCCCGTGTTCGAGCGCCCGCGTGAGCAAGGTGCGGCTTAGGGTCAGCCCGCTTTCCGCGTGGCGGAGATTGCGGACGACGGGCCATTCCAGCTCGCGCGTACCGCTCCGCCGCAACCCCACCGCGCCGCGGTCGAAGCGGAGCATCTCGAAGCAGATGTCCATCGCGTTGTACAACAGCGTGTCGCGGTCCTGGAGCGTCGTCAGACGATGGCTCAAGCCGTAGATCAACTGAAGACGCTGGCGGGAGAGGGAAAGCTGCTGATCCTTGCCGATGTAGCGGGTCGCCCGGGTGCTCGTCGGTTCGTCGGCGATGGTGACCGATCCGGCGGTCGCAAGCCGATCATGATGAAACACGAGCGTGGTGGAACCGATCGTCAACCGGTCCCCGTCGCGCAGCACGTGCATGGACACCGAGCGCTCGTTGACCAGCGTGCCGTTCTTGCTGCCCAGGTCTTCCACCACGAACCCCTTCGGCGTGGACAGGATGCGGGCGTGTCGGCGCGAGGCGCTGGGGTCGTCGAGGGTCAGGTCGCATCCGGCATCCCGGCCCACGACGGTCGCCTCCGGACCGAGGGCGTGCCGCAAGGTCCGTCCGTCGGACAGGGTGATGGTCAGTTCGGCCACGGCCGATTTCCCCTTGCTGTGATGGGCTGAACCGGGACGCGCAGTTCCCGCTTTCCCGGCAGATAATCGTTTTCGTGTCCCGAGTCGCGGGCTTTCAGCCCGCGCGATTTCTCCGTACTCCATCCGCATCGGGTGGAGAAATACCCGCTCCATGTTTTTGAGGAATACGCGAACGGCAACCGTTCAGGCATCATCCTTTTATCCTTTGCGTGCCCGCTTACGGCTTGGCGTCGCAGACGCAGACGAGCTTTCCGCAGCCGGGACAACCGTTGCCGTATTTCTCCTGAAGTGCCCGCGTCAGATCGACGTCATGAATGTTGGCCAGCGTCACCAGCCAGGCGAGGACGTCGGCGAATTCCGCCTCGAGCTGCGACGGATCGCCCTCGCGCAGCGCGGACGCCAGTTCCCCCACCTCCTCGCAGAACCACAGGAAGGTGGCCGCCGAACCCCGCTCGCGGTCCCGATCGCTGTACATCTTTTCGATGAGGGCTTGCAGTTCGTCGAGCGTCATGGAGCATGTTCTCCGGTTGCTCGGGCGGGTGCGGCCTCTTCGCAGCGAGGCAAGGGTACGAACGCGCGCTCGCCGTCGCGAAACAGCGCCAGCTTCGTCAAACCCGCCTTCCGCGCGAGGGCAACGGCCCGGTCGAAGTCGGCGCCGATGTCCTCGGCCCGGTGGGCGTCGGAACCGAGACCGACCGCCTCGCCCCCCAGGCGGGCGTACCGCCGCAGCGTATCGAGCCCCGGCATGGGTTCATCGAGACCCTGGCGAAGGGTGGACGTGTTGATCTCCGGCACGAGGTCGGCTTCCAGACAGCCGGCAAGAATCTCGTCGATCAGATCTCCGAATGCCTCCACGGCGTTCGTGCCGAAGAAGCGATGCGTGTATCGCTTCACCAGGTCGAGATGCCCGAGGACATGGAACACCCGCTCGCCGCGTCGGCGAAGACGCCCGCACATCCGCACCGCGTCGAGCACCGTCTCCAGATACCGCCGCGTCCCCGCCGTCACATCGAGATCCTTCCACTGCGCTCGATCATGAACGGGAACGTCGCCGAAGTAGTGGACGCTGAGCATCACCAGGTCGAACCGGTGGGCGGAAAGAAAACGAAGGATGTCGTCCATCCGCGACGGCTGATAGCAGACCTCGATCCCCTTGCCGATGAAGATGGACGCCCCGAACGCCTCGCGCAGCCGGTCGATATCGGCCGAATACGCTTCGTCGTCGTACACGCACCCGTCCCAGTCCCGCGGGTTGGTGTCGAAATGCTCGGTGAAGGTCAGCCCCTTGAGACCGCGTTCCAGGGCGACCCGTACGTTCGCCTCCGGTTCCGCGCGGGAATCGAACGAATGCCTCGAATGCAGGTGCTGATCCCACGGCTGCGCCATCGTGTTCCCCTTATTCCGCACAAATAAAGGACTCGAAAAACGGAATATCCCGTTGGAGGCGTCTTCCCGCAAGAGGGCGGCCGGTATAATGGCGGTTCGGATCGCGGCGGGCAGCGGTTCCGCATCGCTTCGGTCGGAATGTTGGGAGCAACCCCCATGATGCAGCAGCACGTACACGCTCGTGAGGCCTATACGCTGACCTGCCCGCATTGCGGCGGCACGATGCGGGTGGCGGCGGAACACGTCGCGGTGCCGGTCGCCTGCCCGCACTGCCGGAGAGTCTGCCGCGCCTTGTAGGCCAGCACGTCG
>CAZNQN010000178.1:0-5655 GCA_964574925.1 uncultured Phycisphaeraceae bacterium
AAAAATGCCAGGAAAAGCGAAGGTTTCGTTGACAGCCGCCCTCGGATTCGGGGGGTGAGTAGAAGGTGCTCGGGGGTAAGGGGGGTGAAAAGTGGGAACCTTCGATACGGAACAGCGCGGGCGAAGGTGGGCGAAAAATAAACCGAGTTTCGGGGCAAACACCGGCGAAAGCCAAAAGGACAAGAGCCGGCTTGGGGCGAAGAAAGAGCGGCGTTCTACCGTCCGCAGGCGGTTGTCATGTCGCATGGCTTCCCGGCGCCGGACGCGCGGAAGATCGCCCCGTTTTCACTTGTATTCCCGCACCTTACGGGCACGGGTTCGACGGCGGTTGGAAGGGATAACTGTGGCCGCGAAAGGCGTCCAGCGCGAACGTCACATCGGAGATGTTGACCATCAGATCCGGGAGGGCAGGCTCGATGTCCGCCCGCGCCTTGCGCGGTGCCTCGCCGGTGTTGCGAAACTTGGCAAGAATGGCCGTTACGTCCGTCGTGACGTCCACGCGACCATCCGGGGGCGAGCAGGGTGGCGTGGCACAGCCGGCGGTCACGTCTCCCCATTGGCTCGTTGCCATGAACACGGGTGAGCTGAAGCTGTTGTCCGCCGAAAGATCACAGGCCGAGTCAACCACCTGCAACCGGTACGTCGCTCCCGGGACGATGGTCTCGTCGAACACATGAATCGTGCCCAGGGCACCCCAATCGGCGAAAAACGGATCGCAGGCCAGCGTCGCCGCCGTGAGTGTGGGAAACCCCGGAAGCGGACCGACAAATCCGCTGTTTTCGCTGAAGGTCTCAGGCCGGTCGACCCACATGCTCAGCCCATTCAAGTCGTCGAAGGGGGGCGGCAGAGACGTTGCGGTTACTCGGATGGCCTGCAACCGACCGGGGTTTCCCATTTGAAAGGATAGGAAACGAACGGAAGGGCCTTCCGCGTCCTGCACGGGCGGCACAGCGATCGAATCCTGCGAGGGGTTGTAGTCGAGCGGGCACACATCGCACACGTCCCCCACGCCGTCGCCGTCGGCATCGGCCTGGTCGGCATTCGCAACGACGGGGCAGTTGTCCAGACAGGTGATGCTTCCGTCCCCGTCGGGGTCGGCGAAGTCGGTCGGTACGAACGTGCCGCCGGGAACCTCCCAGTTCAGATACGTCACTTCACTCGGATCGGCCAGGCCCCCGCCCCAGAAGGCGAACAGCGAGGCACCGTCCTGCCCGCCCACGAATCCGACGCAGCGCGTGGGTGCTTGGAGGACGTCGAATTCGATGGTGGCGATTCGCTCCCACAGCACGCCGATCGGTCGACCGGTCAAGCTGTTCCCGCCCACATCATCCACCAGTCCGGGCACCGGAACGCACTCTTGCGAGACCGGGCAATACGGCAGCAGGCCCCAGTTCGGATTCAGGTCGACCTGTTCCGTGGACGTGGAAAGAAACGTCGGGGCATAATAGGTCACGTCCATGCCCACGCTGGTCAGGCCGTCGGGCCAAGCGGTCGTGACCCACAGTTCCAGGTATACCTTGGATCCGGCCTGGAGTTGCTCCAGACGGTCGACGGGGGTTCCCAGCGACAGCGGATCGACAGCGGTATTGGCTCCGCTCGGCGCCTCCAACAGACGTAGAGCCACCGTGATCGACCGATCGCCGGCATGGACCGCGGCCGTTACGCTCAGCCAGAGCACGGCCGGCAACAGGATGTGCACAAGACGATGCGGTCTCATCTTCGGCGGCTCCCGAACAGGGCATCCCGCCCGGCTCCGGCAGGCGGACGGCGCCGCCTTCACCGGAGCCGGGCGTCCCTGATCGTATTCCTCCCAAGCGTGCGAGGGAAAGCCGGCACCGCGCAGACGGTGCGCGGGTCCGGCTTATCCGGCAGCCCGCCCGATAATCCATCCGGCTCGTGGCGTTCGCTACCGTCGCGATCGGCGATAGGTCTTCGACATCTTCGGATGGCTCGGGTCGAACTGCCATCCCGGCCACTCGGGCGGCGGAACCGGCAGCCCGAAGCTGTGCATCATTTCCGGGCTTGCCCACGGGAGACTGATCACGCCGGAATCACCGTCCGAGGCGATGCCGCCGCCGGCACCGCAGTGGAGCTGGCAGGCGGGCACGATGACGGCCGGATCCGCCACGTCGCGCAACCAGGCGGTGGCGAAGAAAGACAGATCGCCCGGGCCGACCACCGTGTCGCAATCGAAGTCCGCGACCTCGCAATCGCCCAGCGGAGCCGTCGCCATCCAGCAGGGGGCGAAGAACGAAAAGTCCCCGGGACCGACGAACGAATCGCCCGACGTCGCCGCATCGAGGTTGTACACCACGCCCTGGTCGAGAATGCTCGCCGAACAGACGCCGTCCAGATCCAGCAGATCGGTGATGCCGAGGCCCCACAGGGATGAATCCGTAGAGGCATCGGCCAGCGCCGCCTGCGTGGTGCAGGGACCGGCGTCCGGGGCGTTGAGGTTCACGGTGGCGACCAAGGCCCATTTGCCCACCCCGGCCCCCGGGGTGAGCGTGCAACCGCCGAGCTCGTCGATGTTGGCGGCGTCCGGCGGGGCATTGGTGATCGCTCCGCTCGTAAACTGGTCGAACAGACCATTGAAATCGACGCTGGTGGCCGTCAGCGGACACAGCGCGTCGCCGTAATCCATGTCCACGAAGACGCAGCTCAGACCGGCCTGGTCATTGCTGACGTCCATGGCCCAGATTTCGATCACCATGCAGCCGCCCTCCAGATGCTCGGTTCCCTCGGGGGGCAAATCGAGGCCGGCTGTCTCCGTCATGCCGCTCGACTCCGTGCGAAGGACGCAGCGCACCAGCACATCGCTGCACGGTCCCACCGAGCGAACCGGATCGAACGGACAATCGTCGCACACATCGCCCACCCCATCGCCGTCGCCGTCGGCCTGATCGGCATTGGCGTCATTCGGGCAATTGTCGTTCGCACCGCAGATCCCGTCTCCATCGGCGTCGTTGGTGGGATCGCCCAGGCACGGGTCGCACCCGTCGGGCACGCCGTCGCCGTCCTCATCAGCGCCGTCGTCGAACCCAGGACAGATATCGCAGCCGTCGGGAACCCCGTCCCCGTCCGTATCCTTCCCATCGTCGGACCCAGGACAGATATCGCACCCGTCCGGAACGCCATCGCCGTCGGAATCGATCGTATCGTCCGAACCGGGACAAATGTCGCACCCGTCGGGCACTCCGTCTGCATCCGTGTCGACCGTATCGTCGAACCCCGGACACACATCGCAGCCGTCCGGCACCCCATCACCATCGGTATCCAGGTTGTCGTCGAACCCCGCACAAACATCACACCCGTCCGGCACGCCGTCGAGATCCGTGTCCACGTTGTCGTCGAACCCCGCACAGACATCGCACCCGTCGGGTACCCCGTCGCCGTCTGCGTCCAGGTTGTCATCGAAGCCCGGACAGACGTCACACCCATCGGGGACTCCATCCCCATCCGCATCGGCCGAGTCGATCGAACCCGGGCAGATGTCGCACACGTCGCCCGCGCCGTCACCGTCCCCGTCGGCCTGATCGGGGTTCGCCGTCAGCGGACAGTTGTCGCAACCATCCGGCACGCCGTCGCCATCGGCATCCAGGTTGTCGTCGAATCCGGGGCAGATGTCGCACGGATCCGCGACGCCGTCCAGATCGGTGTCTACGCATGTCGCACCTGAAACAAAGGTACCCGGTCTCGCGTCACAATCAGCCTGTGTTTCTTCGACACACTGATTGGCTCCGAAACAACACGCACCGACCTGTGCCTGTGCGTACTCCGCCGCGGCCGCCGTCAATACGAAGGCAGCAGCCATTTCCAGAAAACCCAACCGCTTTTTCTTCCACATGATCCCTCCTCCTTACGCGTTCCCTTCCTGAGGGAAGTCCACGAACGAAATGAGCCACGATCGGACGGTGGGGATATCCCTTCCGTCCGGTTTCCGCACACTGCAGTTGACGTGCCACTGAGCGGGAAAGAGGGCGAGGTATTCCGATCGGGTCCGAGCCCGACCGAGCCGGCGGCGGGGGAAACGGTGCCGCACGGGAACAACCCTTCTTTGCCCTCCACCGCGATACGGGGCGGGCCCGTAGGCCCTGCCATCAACCGGGCCTCGCACGCGCTTCGGCCGATCCATCGAAAACTTCCTTCCCTTCCCCCAAACACCCCCTTTCCGAAGGCAAGCGATAGTCTACCTGCGCAGGGCCCGAGAATCAACCCTTTCTTGACGGGGGGCGCGGAGCCCTAGCCGAACATGTTCGGTATTATAAAGCCCCGATGGAATACGGAATGGAACATGCCTTTCGATCGCTTCGTGCTGGCGATCGATATGCATTTTTAGTTCCTATAACATAGGACAAACGAGGGATGAATCCGCTGAGGAGCCGCCAAATTACTGTTATAGGGCTTATGGGGGACAACGCAATGCCGAACCGCTGCCTGCTTCGTAACACGCTTCAAGCGCTCGTCCAGCCCTGTCGGCCACCGCAACATCATCCTCGGGGCAGCCACCCTCGCCGTGCACGATCGGCCGGTGGGGACACGGATGCTGTTCGTGCTCAACACCGGCCGGATCGAGGGCGCGCAGACAGGGGTAGACAATGCCTCCATCCGCACGGTTTTGGGGAAGGGGGGGCCGACTCTAAGTTGGCCTGCTTTATGGGCCAGTGGTATGAGAGCGGCTGGGGTTTCGCCTGGCAGCCACGGTGCGGGCAGATCGGGCTGCGATGTTGACTCGTCAGCTTGATGATATCCATTCCTTTTTCGAGCCCCGTATACCGGTAAACAAAACGGAAACGTCGGCTGGTGTCCCTCGTGGACCGCTTTGCTTTCCATTTGTTTGTGCGGTTCGCATTTCGCGGCGTACGTTTTGCCGAAGAAACGGGGATGGACGATTCTCGCCAGCTGCGATGTCTTTGAATCCATTCTTTGTAAGACGCCGCGCGGCACCAGACGTGTTGGTACCCCTCTCTGTCAGGGGACGGACGATGCTTCAAGAAGCGCATTCGCGCGGTCGCGAAGTTCGTTCAGACTTTTGGCCGATTCGATCCAGAGCCGGCCGGCGTCCGCCGTGACCCTAATGCCTTCCGGGCCACGCAGTTCGGCGGGCCAAGTGTCGTCTGCCTTGAAGAGGTTATTCTGAGCGTCCCTGAGATTTCCGAGGTGGGCGTTGGCAATGGCCATCATGAGGTAATTGGGAGTCGCGAGGTCGCCGAGCCTGACCGCCTCGTCCGCGTATTGCAAGACCGCCTCCCATTGTTCACCCGCCAGGTACGCCGCCGCAAGGACGCGCTTCGCGAGCGGGCTCTTTTGGCCGGCGAGACTGTCTGCGGCTCCCGCATCGAAGACCGCGCTGCGGGTGTCGAGGTGTTCAGGCATTTCCAGTTTGATACGCGCCCGGACCAGCAATGTGAGCGGATCACGGCCCCACCATTGATGGGCAATCTCTACGGAGTCCCACGCCGTCGGCTCACCCCGAAACAGTTGCAACACGGCCAGATTCCGCCAAGCGGCGCCGCGTTGCTCTTTGAGATCCATCTGCGGGGCCGGGCGCCCTGCCCTTTCAGCGCCTTCCTGAAGGAATTGTTCCGCCTCGTCCATACGTCTTGCCTGCGCATACGCTATACCCACATTCGACCAAGCCTCGAACATGTCCGG
>CAZNQN010000179.1:0-4527 GCA_964574925.1 uncultured Phycisphaeraceae bacterium
CTCCTCGATCGACTTGCTCTGCAAATCGGCATGCCCTTCCAGAGCGGCGTTGAGCTTGCTGACGTATCCGGCATGGTGCTTGTCGTGATGGATCTCCATCGTCCGCGCATCGATGTGCGGCTCCAGCGCGTCGAACGCATACGGCAAAGGGGGAAGTTCGAAGGCCATTGTCTTTCTCTCCTGCTATCCGACCCTGCGAAAGGCGGGCGACACCCGAATCCCCGCCCTGCGTGTGCAAACCGAAGCTCTCCCGCCCGCAACGACGGGCCGGGCAGACTCCAGAAGAACACCGTACGCCTGCGGCGAGCCGCCGTCAACCGAGCACCCCTCGAGGCACGCGCGCTCACCCGTCCCCCCTCCGCGCCCGGAAGCGAAACATAACCGCCGATCGAGCCGCATCCACATGAGCGAAACGGGGCCGCGGAACAGAGCCGCGGTAGAACCGAGCCGCCACCGTCCGACGACGCCGCGACCGTCCGACTGAGCCGTGACCGTGAGGGAGCGGACCGGAAGGGCGAATGACAAATGGCGAACGGCGATGAACAGATTCGCAACCGCCGGCCTGTGCCCGTCTGCGTATGGGCATACACACGGATGCGCGGCACGCGGACCGGTGAGGGAGCGAACCGGGACGTCGCCCAAGCGTTGAATGACGAATCGCGAAAAGAACGGAAAGCCTTCCGGATCGCGCAGCAGCGATGGGGCGTCGATCGGTACATGCCGCATTCATGCTTCACCTTTCCGCGTTTTTCTCGCCCACGAAGCTCCCGTGCTTTCACGGTCCGATCTTCCGCGCAGTGGGTCGTTTCGATCCCGTGCAGACCGGATCGAAGGGAGGCGGGTGGACGAACCCCGCCCGGACATCCGACAATACCGACACCGGCAGGCCCCCGGGCGGCGATACGCGGTCCGCGGTACGGGAAACGCGGCTCGTGCCGGTCCGGCGAATCGAGCCTTGACCAAAACGCAACGAACCATCCTCAAGCTGACGATCGTGACCGCAGCGCTGGCCGTGGCGGGTTGGCTGATCGCGGCCCAGCCCATCATCCGCCCGGAGCAGGTGCGTCCCGACCTCCACCCGCACGCCCCGCAACGATGCCTGGCGATCTTCGTGATCTGCCTGGCGCTTTGGTTCACGAACGTGATTCCCCTGGCGGCGACGGGACTGCTGGCCATCGCCCTGCTGTCCGGGCTGAAGGTGTTGCCCAAGGCGGAAGCGTTCGGGCTGTTCGGCAACGACGCGGTCTTCTTCATGCTGGGGGTGTTCCTGCTGGCGGCGGCCACCATCTCCACGGGTCTGTCCAAGCGGGTGACGCTGCTCGCCCTGCATCGCTTTGACCGCACACCGCAGCGCCTCGTCATGGGGGTGACGGTCTCGGCCGCCTTTCTGGCCCTGTGGATGCCGGAACACGCAGTGGCGGCCATGATGTACCCCATTCTCATAGAAATCGTCACCGCCCTGGAGCTTCCCCGCGGCGCGCCGTACGCGAAGAAGCTCTTCCTGGGTCTGGCGTGGGGAGCGGTGATCGGTGGCGTGGGGACGTTTCTCGGCGGAGCGCGGGCGCCGCTGGCGCTGGAGATGCTCCATGAAGCCCATCCGGAATCGACCATCCCCTTCCTGAAATGGATGATCGCCGCCCTGCCGGTGGTCGTCATCATGACGGCGCTGGCGCTGATCGTCCTGCGCCGGCGGATCCCCGCCAGGGAACAGAGCATCCGCCCCGCCACCCGGATGCTGCGCGAGCGGGTCCGACTGCTCGGGCCGCTGTCGGCGCGGGAGCGGCGGCTCGCGGTGCTCAACGTCGCCACCATCCTCGCGTGGATCGTCTGGGGGCACGAACTGGGCCTGGGAACCATCGCCATCGGCGCCGCCGTCCTCCTCTTCATCCTGCGGATCGCCAAATGGAACGAGCTCCAGAATTATGTGAACTGGGGCGTGCTGTTCATGTACGGCGGCGCGGTGGCGCTGGGACGGGCGGTGACGGAAACGCGGGCGATGGAATACCTCGCCCGACAGGTGATCGACCCGTCGCTGCCGCCGCTGGCCATCGTGGTCCTGATGGCGGCCTGTGCCATCGTGCTCACGGAGGGGATCAGCAACTCGGCGGCGGTGGCGGTCCTGCTGCCCATCGGGTATTCGCTGGGGGATCTGATCCACGTGGGCCCGGCCATGATGACCCTCGCCGTCACCATCCCCGCGGGGCTGGCGTTCCTGCTTCCGGTCGGCTCGCCTCCCAACGCCATCAGTTTCGCCGCCGGGCATTACAGCATTCGGGAATCCGTCGCGATCGGCTGGCCGATGAGCCTCGCGGGCTTGCTTGTGCTGGTCGCGGTGATCGTGCTATGGTGGGAACCGGTTCTGCACGTACAGACATGGTGAGCGATTGAACGAGGCCTTTACCATCTGGTTCACGGGGCTGTCCAGCTCCGGCAAATCCACCATCGCCTCCCTGGTGACGGAGCGGTTGCGGGCCCGCGGGCTTTCGGTGGAACTGCTCGATTCGGGCCGCATCCGACAGCAACTCAATCGCACCCTCGGCTTTACGCGGGAGGAGATCGAGACCAACCTCCTCCGCCTCGGCTACGAGTGCCGCATGCTCAACCGCAATGGGGTGATCGCGGTGGCGGCGGCCGTCTCCCCCTATCGCGACGTCCGCGACCGCCTGCGAAACGAGATCGGCGATTTCGTCGAGGTCTACTGCCGCTGTCCGCTGGAGGTGCTGATGGAGCGTGGCTCGCGCGACCTGTTCGAACGGGCACGGCGGGGCGAGATCCAGCACGTCGCGGGGGTGAACGCCCCCTATGAAGAACCGCTCAAACCCGAGGTGCTGCTCGACACCGATCGTCTGACGCCGGAAGAATCCGCCGACAAGGTGATCGCCACGCTGGAGGTCCTGGGCCGGATCCGTAAAGTCCCCCAGGCGGCGTATACCCCGGAAGAGGAGGAGATGATCCGCCGCCGCCTCCAGAACCTGGGCTACCTGTAGCCGGCTCCGAAACCGGGCGAGAGGCGGATGCTCAGATCAAGGGGCCGGCCGGCCGGAATCCGCCGGTTCGGAGGCGGCATCGAGCGGCGGTCCCATCGGCTCGTCTTCCCGCCGGGCGAGCTTCTCCACCAGAGAGGCCACCACCTTGCCGGTCGGTACGTCGATGATCATGGGCCCGACGGGGGTGGCTTTGCCCACTTTCAGGTAGCCGTCCCGCTCGGCCTGGCCGAGGATGCGCTGCAACGTCGCCGCCAGTTCCGCCAGGCGGTCCAACGCCAGCACGCCGGATTCGTACAGGCGCTCGTCGCGGGCGAGCAGCCCCATCGTGCCCTCGCCCCGATCCACCCGGTTGAGCACGCGGGCCAGGCTGGACGAGGCTTCGTCCAGATTGGCCAGCACGTCGTGCAGGTCCCGGAAGGCGGCGTCCAGTTGATCGCCCGTGCGGTCCACCCGCCGATTGATGTTGTCGGACAATCGCTTTGTCTCGTGTTTCCACAGTTCCACCGTTTCTTTCAAAGAGCTGGTGGTCTGCCGCAGGTCGCGAACGGCCGCCCGCACATCATCCTGCACGTGTTCATCCCCCAGCACGGCGTTGACGTTCGTCACCAGACGGTCGAGACGTTCCACCACCGTGGTGAGATTGGCTTGCAAACGCGCCCCTTCTTCCGCCGCCCGGTCCACGTCGAAGACGGGGCGCGATTCGAGGAATTCGGCGAGATGCTCCGCGACGGGGGTGGCCGCCGCCGCCAGGTCGCCGATCTCCGTGATCGTTCGTTGCACCGAACGGACCAGATCCTTGCTGATCAACTCCCCGATGACGCTGCGCATCTCTCCGTGAATGACGGCGGACTCAAACGGCAGGGGTTCCACCGCACCGCCCTTTTCCACCACGATTTCGATCCGTCCGGTTCCGATCCCCAGCGTGGCCCCGTAGACCTTCGCGAACGCGCCGCGCGGCACGAGATAGCCCCGCTTGATCCCGGCGACGATCACCACGCCCTGATCCGGTCGGCTGGGGTTCTCGAATTCCAGTTGCTTCACCCGCCCGATCTCGACGCCGTTGAGGCTCACCGGGGATCCTTCGTTGATGCCGCTGAGACCCGTCACGCCGACGATGCGCAGGGACCACTCGCCCCCGCCGAGCCAGCTCGGCGCCTCGCCGAACCAGACCATCAGCACCGCCAGCACGCTCAACGCCGTCAGGACGAAGATCCCGACCAGAAAGTTTCTTGCCGATTCGCTCATCTCGTTACCCTCGCAGGTGCAACTGTTCGAGTTCCTCCGGCGCGCAGCGACCCTCGACGAAGCATCGCACCCGCGGATCCTCGCAGCGAAGGATCTCCTCCGGCGTGCCGTCGAAGATGAACTTGCCCCGGTACAACATCAGGATGCGGTCGGCCACCTTGCCGGCGCTGGCCATGTCGTGCGTCACCACCACGCTGGTCACGCCCATCTTCTCCTGCAACTTGATGATCAGCTCGTTGATGACGTCGGCGCGCGGCGGATCGAGTCCCGTCGTCGGTTCGTCGTAGAGGATGAC
>CAZNQN010000179.1:4537-5655 GCA_964574925.1 uncultured Phycisphaeraceae bacterium
TCCGGGTCGAGGGCGATGGCGCGGGCCAGCGCCACCCGCTTCTTCTGCCCGCCGGACAGCTCCGCCGGCCACTTGTGCTCGATCCCCTCCAACCCCACCATCGCCAGTTTCTCCCGCACGATGCGGGTGATCTCCTCCCGCGACAGGTTCGTGTGCTCCTCGAGCGGAAAGGCCACGTTCTCGTACACCGTCATGGAATCGAACAGCGCGCTGAGCTGGAAGAGGAACCCGAAACGCGGACGGATGCGCACCAGCTCCCGTTCGGGAAGGTCGTCGATGCGCTCGCCGTGGAAGTAGACCTCGCCCCGGTCGGGTCGCAGCAGCCGCACCATGTGCTTGAGGATCACGCTCTTGCCGGCGCCGGACTCGCCGATGATGACCGTCGTCTGTCCCGACACCAGGTCCAGGTCGATGCCGTCTAGCACCACCTGGGGACCGAACCGCTTGTGCACGTCCACCATGCGGAGCACCGGCCCGGAGGCGGCTGCGCTCTCAGTTGCCTCGATCATAACCCCCGCCTTCCTCACACCAGCGACTTGAACCCGTACAGCGCCCGGTACAGCCCGGACAGGAAGACCCCGATGAAGAAATCGGTGGCGAGAATCATCAGGAAGCTCAGGACGAACGACTCGGTGCAGGCCCGTCCGACGCCTTCCGCTCCCGCCCGACAGTGGAACCCCTTGTAGCAGGCGATCAGGGCGATCCCCCCGCCGAAGACGACGCTCTTGATAAAGCCCACCATCAGGTCCCATTTCTCCACCGCGTCCTGGATGTAGTACCAGTAGGGCGAGGAAGGCACATCCTTGAGCATCACGGCGATGAACCACCCCGCCACCGAACCGCACAGATCGCAGAAGAACGTCAACAGCGGCGTAAACAAAAGACACGCCAGGAACCGCGGCACCACCAGTTGCCGGATCGGATCCGTGCCGATAACCTGCAACGCGGCGATCTGCTCGGTGACGCGCATGGTGCCCAGTTCGGCGGTGAGCGCCCCGCCGACCCGCCCGGCCACCATCACCCCCGCCAGCACCGGCCCCAGCTCCTGCACCAGGCTCAACGAAACCAGCACGCCCATGCGGTTCTCGAACCCGGCCGCCTTGAGCTGATCGTAACTT
>CAZNQN010000180.1:0-5653 GCA_964574925.1 uncultured Phycisphaeraceae bacterium
GGTTGAGGAAGAGCGTGCCGCCCTCGCGGTGATCGGGATCGAGGAGGTTCTGGACGCCGACGGCCAGGGCGGCCCGGTCCTTGAGAAACTCGTATTCCGCCCGCAGGTCGAGGCGGAGATAGGAATCGATCCGGCGGGCGACGATCGGGTTGGCCGGATTGGGCGAGCGGACGGCGTCGACGTAGAACAGATTCGCCGAAAGGCGCAGATCGTCGTTGACGCGATAGCGCGTGCCGATCATGGCCTTGTGTTTGGGCGGCGTGATGAGGTCTCGATCGACGATCGATCCGGTCACGTCCCAGTTCATCTGCTGGTAGGTGTAATGGGCGAGGAGGAGGAGGCGTTCGGTGACGGCATAGCGGCACTCCCATTCGAAGCCGTAGAGCGAGACATCGCCCCGGTGATTGTCGAGGTGGTACCGGAGCAGCCCGGGCGGTCCCGGACGGAACTGGAAGGGGTCCATCTCGTCGTACTGGTGCCAGAACAGGTTGGCGCTGGTGCGGAACCGCTCGCCGAACCGGCGGCGGTAGCCGATCTCGTAGGCGACCAGCGTGATCGGATCGATCCCCTGGGCCACCGTGGTGTGGACGAGTCCGTTCATCAGGGGGATGTCGAGGAACCGCCCGCCGGCGACGGGCATGTGGAAGGCGCGAGAGACGGCGCCGTAGAGCGTGGTCTTTTCGTCGGGCTGGTATATCAAGGCGGCGCGGGCGCTGGGTTGGAAGCCGCCGTAGAACTCGTAGTCGACCCGCCCGCCGAGTTCGAGCGTCCACTTCGGCTGGAAGCGCCAGGAGTCTTCGAGATAGAGTCCGACGATCCCGGTGCTGACGAAGGGTTTGGTCAGCATGAAGGGATCGGCATTGGTGGCGTCCAGCAGATCCAGACGGGTATCGATGCCCCACGTCCGCGTGTGCCCGTCCTCTGTCGCGGAGGTGTGCGACACGAGGAACCCGAGCTGCTGATAACGGTAGTCGATCTGGGTGATGCCGGGAGAAACGTGGAAATCATTGACGAATCCGGTGAGGGTCCACGTCCCGCCGTCGGCGGTTGGGTGATGCCACTTGCCGAGGATGAACGATCCCTGGGAGGTGGCGTTGCGCTTCCGGCCCAAGCCTGCCAGGGGGGTAGACGAAAATGCGCTGTCGGTGACGGCGCTGCCGATCGAGAGGGTAAGCGTGTTCCCGTCGGTCCCGTCGTAGATGCCGTGGAAGCCGAGACGAGCGGCCTTGTAGTCGTCGTCGAGGCGCCCCAGGAGGGAGCCGCCCTCTCGGAACCCGTCGCTGCTTTCATACTCGGCCGAGAAGCGATAGCGCCACGCCCCGGCGTGGGCACCGTAGGCAAGACGCTGCCGGAAAGCGCCGCGCGATCCGCCGCGCAGGCTCAGCGAGGCACCGATCTGGTCGTCGGGATCCTTGGTGATGATGTTGATGACGCCGTTGACGGCGTTGGCGCCCCAGGTGACGCCGCCCGGCCCGCGGATCACCTCGATCCGCTCGATGTCTTCGAGCTGGAAGGGCCAGCTCTGCCAAAGCGTACCGCCGAAGAGGGAATCGTAGATCTGCCGGCCGTCCACGAGCACGAGCGTCTTGTTGGCAAGGAATCCGTGGAACCCGCGGGGCGAGACGGCCGTTTGACCGTAACTGAGGTCGGCGACATCCACCCCGGGCACCAGACGGAGGGCGTCGGCGATGGTGCGGGCACCGCTTTCGCGGATGTCCTCGGCCGTGATGACGCTCATCGCGTACGCGACGTGGGAGAGTTTCTGCTCGTGGCGGGCCGCGGTCACGACCACGGGGATGTCCAGTTCCATCAGAGCGATGGCGTCTTCCTGCTCCGGGGGAGCGGAAACGTCCGACGGAGAGGAGGGTTCCGGCTCGGCGGCTGCGGCGGGTCGGAAAGACGCGGCCACGATCACCAGCATCATCGCCGGAACGAGCGCAGCGAGGCGTTTCGTTAAAGACCGCTGCCCCGGCATGCCTCCCGGAAGAAAAGAGGGCGAAAGAGCGTGCCCGCAACGGGCGACCGCGCGGACGGAAGCCCACGGTCCGGTGTTGTTGTTGGCGTCCATGCTAAAGGAAAACCGGCTCATTCCATGCCTCCAAGGATTTCGACGTCGGGGCCGACGGCATGGGGAGCGAACGGCAGCGCGATGATCTCCGCGGTATGCCGGTTGAGCGCCATTGCGGGATCGCGGGCATACTGCGTGCGCTCGTCGAGCGGGAGGGTTCCCTGGAGGAAGTCCATCACCAGTTCCGCCGTCTGGCGACCGAGTCGTTGGGCATCGAAGAACTGCCCACCGTAGGCGCCGGCCTTGACGATGTTGCGACAGAACGCGAATACGGGAACGCGATGACGCGCCCCCCACAACAGCAGCGCGCGGATGGTGTGGGCGTTGTAGACGGCCGGATCGAGCAACATCAACACACCGTCCACCCGCGCCGATTCGAGCGCCTGCAACGCCACCGGGAACCGATCCTTGCCGGCTTCAATGCCGACGACCTGCACGTGCAGCGGGGCACCGGCTTCGACGAGGGATTCCGTGGTGCGTTTCGTCTGCGTGCTGTACAGGACGGCCACCCGCCGGGTCTTCGGAAGGGTTTCCAGAATCGCGTTCAAGCGTTGATGCGGAGCCGCATCCGCGCTGACGCCCAGGACGGGCGCCGCGCCGGGGCCGCGGCGGAACGCCGTATCCGCAATGTTGGGAACAGCGGTGAAGACCACCGGTACGTGCGGCAGGCGGGGGATGAGGACCGCGGTGGTGCGCTGTCCGGTGGTGACGACCACGTCCGGCTGGAGCTGCTCGATCCGGGTCAGCACCGCGCGGACCTGCTGGGCGTCGCGGGCATCGACCAGTTCCAGGATGCGGCACTCGCAGCGGTGTTCGCGGAGCGACGATTCGACGGCCTCGGCGATCTGTCGATAGGTGGGAAGGGAACCTCGGACGACGGCGACGCGCGGAGGCTGAGACGGGTTCGCGATCTGGGCCAGACTCGAAAGGGTGCCGACGTTCCAGAGCAGAAGCAGCCCCGCCGACAGTTGTGAAACCGACGATGGTCGCATGACTCGCCCACATCCGCCGCTTCTGCGGTTGGCGGCGTTCGATTCGGAGACCTCACCCTTTCCGTTGAGCCATCATCTCTCACCTCCTGAAGCCCGGGAACCCTCCGACCCGTGTCAAGGGAACCTGAACGATTCATCCTCTTATCGGGTTTTTCGACCCGTTCGCGCCAGTGGTCTCAATTGTTTCTTCGCTTAATCAACGCCGACGCGACCGGCACCTTCGTTATCGGAATCCCGGCAACTTACGCCTCGCCTTCGGGAGACCGATGAACGAAACGGGCCCGTGTGGGTCGGCGGTCCCGGAGGGACGGATGGCGCCTGCGCCCAGCACTGGGAAGCGGGCGCAAGCGGTGGACCGGGGAGCTGGAAACCGTCGCATGAAACCGTGGGGCATCCAGGCGCGAGCGATCGTCGTCTACACCAGTCTGCTGGTGCTGGCCGCCGTCCCCCTGGTGGGAGGGCTGACCTGGCAGTCGTATCGGGAGATGATCGGTCGCGAGCGGGACAACGCCCTGCTCTACGCCCAGGCGGTGGCCTTCAACGCCGAACCCGGCCTGCTGGTGGGGGACAACCAGGATCTGAAGCGTCTGGCCGCCGGGACCGCCCGCAACGAGGTGGTCGCTCGCACCATCATCTTCAACCGCCACCGTCACCCGGTGGCGAGTTTCTTGCGCGGGAAGTCGTCGGGATCCGATCCGCCCCACGTTCCGTCTTTCCCTTCGCCGGACGATTGCCGCCGACCGCACGTGACGCCCATGGGGCAGATCCTGTGCGTCACGGTGCCGGTGAAACGAATGGAAAGCGATCTGGATCTCGGGCTGCTGGCGGACGCGCCCGAATCGCCCGAACGCCCGGAGGACGTCATCGGGTACGTGCGGATCGACTACGACCTGAGCCCCTTCCTGGCGTGGTGGCGGAACAAACTGATCTCCAGCGCGGAAATCCTGGCGATCGTTCTCGTGGTGGGAGCGATCGTGACCACGTATTTCGCCCGCCGGCTGCTGCATCCGATCGCCGGTCTGGCGGAGACCGCCGGACAGATCGAACGGGGCAACCTGCACTGCCGGGCCTCGGAATCCGCCCCCGGTGAGATCGGTGCCCTGGCCAAGACCTTCAACCGGATGGCGTCGTCCCTTGCAGGTCACACGCAGCGGCTGGAAGAGGAGGTCCGGGCGCGGACGGCCGAGCTGGAAGCCCGAAAGAAGGAACTGGAGCGCGAAGTCCAGGCCCGCCAGCGCACCCAACGGGTGCTCAATACGATTCTGGAAGGGACGGAGACAACCACCGGGGAACCGTTCTTCCAGAAGCTGGTGGAACGCCTCGCGAAGACCTTCGGGATGCGCTATGCGCTGGTGGGGGAACTGGTCGATTCGAAGCAGGAACAGGTTCGTACGCTGGCGTTCTGGAACGGCGACCGACTCGGAAACAACTTTACGTATCGCCTGAAAGGAACGCCGTGCGAACGGGTGGCGGAGAAGGGCGCCTGCTGCTACACCGGCAATGTGCAGGCGAAGTTTCCCCAAGACCGTTGGCTTGCGGACCGGCACATCGAAAGCTACGTGGGCACGCCGATCATCGACCACGAAGGCAACCCGCTGGGCGTGCTCGTCCTCCTTCACGACGAGCCGATCGACCCGGACACCATCCCGATGTCCGTGCTGGAGACGTTCGCGAACCGGGCGGGCGCGGAGATCCTGCGCAAACGGGCGGAAGAAGCCAGTTGCGAATACTACGCGGAACTGGAAGCCCGCAACCAGGAACTCTCCGAGCAACAGCAACGCCTTCGCCGCCTCAACAAGCATCTGGAAGAAGCGCGGGAAAAGGCGACGGCGTCGGCACGGGCGAAAAGCGAGTTCCTCGCCAACATGAGCCACGAAATCCGCACACCACTCAACGGCATCATCGGGATGACCGAGCTGACGCTCAAAACCGAGCTGACGCCGCAACAGCGCGAATACCTCAACACGGTGCTGTCCTGTTCCCAGTCCCTCCTTGCGCTGCTCGACGACATTCTCGACCTTTCGAAGATCGAGGCCGGCAAGTTCACCATAGAAAACACCACCGTGGACGTGGCGGACGTGACCGAGAACGTGGTGGCCCTGTTCGCCCAGCGGGCGGGTGAAAAGAAACTGGAGCTCGTCGGCCGCCTCGACCCGGATCTCCCGCGCCGCCTCATCGGCGACGCGCATCGACTGCGGCAGGTGCTGACGAACCTGGTGGGCAACGCCGTGAAGTTCACGGAAACGGGGCACATCACGGTGAGCGTCCGGCGGGAGCGGTTCGATGACAAGGGATGCACGCTTCTGTTTACGGTCCAGGATACCGGCATCGGCGTGCCGGAGGACAAACAGCGGGTCATCTTCGAGAGCTTCACCCAGGCGGACGGCGCCACCACGCGCAAGTACGGCGGGACGGGGCTGGGACTGGCCATCTGCAAACAGCTCGTCGCGTTGATGGGCGGCGACATCGAGCTGGACAGCACACCCGGCGTGGGCAGTACCTTCCGGTTCCGCGTTCCCTTCCGGCACCCGGCGGGCAAACCCTCCCGCACGATCGGGGAGGAGGAGCGGAGCGAGGGGGCCGATCGCCTCGC
>CAZNQN010000181.1:0-4739 GCA_964574925.1 uncultured Phycisphaeraceae bacterium
GCGTGACCCTCCGCCGGGAGGGCACGCTCGTCCTGTGCGGCAGCGCCCTGAAGTACGTCGGGGTGCAACCGTTGCTGGACGCCATCTGCGCGTATCTCCCCAGTCCGCTGGACGTCCCGCCCGTCTCCGCCGACGACGCCCGCAAGGAGGGCGTCAAACACGAACTCCGCTGCGACCCGAACGGACCGCTCGCCGCCCTGGTTTTCAAGGTCGTGGCGGAAAAACCCGTCGATCTGCACTATGTGCGGATCTACTCCGGCACGCTGAAGCCCAACACGCGTCTCTTGAACACCAGCACGGGCACCAAGGAGAACCTCACCCGTCTCTATCGCATGTTCGCCAAGCGGCGGGAGCAGCTCACCCGCGCCGTGGCGGGGGAGATCGTGGCCGTGGTGGGGCCCAAATCCGCCCTCACCGGGCATACCCTCTGCGACCCGCGCCGCCCGGTGATCCTGGAGCCGATCGAGTTCCCGGAGACGGTCATCAGCGTCTCCGTGGAGCCGAAGTCCTCGCGCGATCGGGACAAGCTGGTCGAGGCGCTGGCCGCCCTTCAGCGTCAGGATCCCACGCTCTCCGTGGAGACCCATCCGGAGACGGGGCAGATGCTCATCTCCGGCATGGGGGAGCTGCATCTGGACGTCGCCGTCAAACGCCTGCGGACGGAGATGAACGTGGAGGTCTCCGTCGGCCAGCCGCGCGTCTCCTACCGGGAGACGGTCCGCTCCGTCGGCGAAGGCGAGGGGCGGTTCCTGCGGCAGATCGCCGGTCGCAACCACGCGGCCGCCGTCCGCTTGCGGCTCGAACCGCGACCGTATGCCCGCGGCCGGACCAACTTCGAAATCGTCAGCGAACTGGACGAGTCCTCCATCCCTCCCCCCTTCCTCCAGGCGATGGAAACGGGCGTCATCGACGCCGCCCACAGCGGGGTGCTCGGCGGATACCCGGTCATCGACTGGAAGGCGACCCTGCTCGACGCGGAAGTCCATGAGACGGACAGCTCGGAACTGGCCTTCGAGAACGCCGCCCGTGCCGCCTTCTACGAAGCCATGAAGGCCGCCGATCCCGTGTTGCTCCAGCCGATCATGGACGTGGAGGTGGTGACGGCCGAGGAGTATTTCGGCGCCATCATGAGCGATCTCAACGCCCGCAAGGCCGTCGTCCGCGAGACGCGCCTGCGCGGCTCGGACCGGGTGATATCCGCCCACGTGCCCCTCGCTCAGACCTTCGGCTACATCACCCGCCTGCGGAGCCTCTCCCAGGGACGGGCGACCTCGACGATGGCCCCTTCCCATTACGCTCCCGTTTCGGAGGAAGAGATGCGGGTCCTCGTGGGGGCCTAGGGACGTCGCTCGATCCGATGCGGATGGGGCGTGGACGCCTCGCGCGGGCTTCAAGCCCGCGGCTCGAAATACAAAAACGAGACATGCTCCGCAGTGGTCCCCTGCGGGGGCGCTCGCCCGTCCACGACCCGCCTGCTCCACGGTGCCACCGGTTCGGCACCGCGGAGGGACAGTCGGGTGGGGGAAGGGCGGACGAAGGGGATTACCGGCGCCTGGACTCGAACCAGGGACCCCCTGCTCCACAGGCAGGTGCTCTAACCAACTGAGCTACGCCGGCTCAGACCCGTCAGGATAGCGGAGCCGCCCGCGTTGGCAACGGGCCTGCCCACAGGCTCGCGCCGTGGGACTGCCAAACTGGCAGCGGCAGACAATTCACCGTGTTTCCACATTGTCGGTTCCTTCGTAACGTATTGAAAAATAAATACTTATAACATTTTTTCCTCTGGAACGCACCATGCTCCGCATCTTCCCGGCAGGAGATCCCTGCGGCATGGGAGGACAACCGAGATGACCGAGCGATTCACGATCAAGGCGGGCGAAGCCCTTCAGCGGGCCGAGCGGATCGCTTCCGAGAGCGGGCACAGCGAGCTGACCCCTCTTCATCTCCTGGCGGGTCTGCTGGCGGACGAAACCGACCCCGTCCGCAACGGTGGCGGGATCGTGGCCCCGCTGCTGGCCAAGACCGGCGCCGACGTCCAGCGCATCCGTTCGATGGTCCGCTCCGAGCTGGACCGTCTGCCGCGCGTCACCGGCGGCACCCTCGCGGCGGGGGCGAAGTTCCGCGATGTTCTCAACGAGGCGCAGAAACAGGCCGACCGGATGAAGGACCAGTACGTCTCCACCGAGCATCTGCTG
This sequence comes from uncultured Phycisphaeraceae bacterium, assembly GCA_964574925.1. Classification (GTDB taxonomy): domain Bacteria; phylum Planctomycetota; class Phycisphaerae; order UBA1845; family UBA1845; genus CAZNQN01. The sequence continues at coordinate 2,196 of CAZNQN010000181.1, forward strand.
CTGGCGCTTTCCGACGTGCCGAGCGACGCCAAGGAGATCCTCTCCCTCAACGGCGTGAGCAAAGACCAACTGCTGGCGGCGCTGAAGGAAGTCCGTGGCGGCGCTCACGTCACGTCGCAGAATCCGGAGGATACCTATCAGGCGCTGGAGCGCTACGGGCGCGATCTGATCGAGATGGCGCGCAAGGGGATGCTCGATCCGGTCATCGGGCGCGACGAGGAGATCCGCCGCTGCATGCAGATTCTCGCCCGCCGCACGAAGAACAACCCCGTGCTCGTCGGCGATCCGGGCGTGGGCAAGACGGCTATCGTGGAGGGACTCGCCCAGCGAATCCTGGCCGGCGACGTCCCCGAGGTGCTCAAGGACAAGCGCGTCGTGGTCTTGGACATGGGCGCGCTGATCGCCGGCGCCAAATACCGCGGCGAGTTCGAGGAGCGCTTGAAGGCGGTCGTCCGCGAGGTCACCGAATCGAACGGTCGCGTCATCCTCTTCATCGACGAGTTGCACACTGTTGTCGGGGCGGGCAAGGTGGAAGGGGCGGTGGACGCCGGCAACCTGCTCAAACCCGCGCTCGCCCGCGGCGAGCTGCGCTGCATCGGCGCCACCACGCTGGATGAATACCGCCAACACATCGAGAAGGACAAAGCCCTGGAACGGCGCTTCCAGACGCTCTACGTCCGCGAACCGACGGTGGAGGACACCATCGCCATCCTCCGCGGACTCAAACCCAAGTATGACGCCCATCACGGCGTGCGGATCCAGGATGCGGCGTTGGTGGCGGCGGCGACGCTGTCGCACCGGTACATCCCGGATCGCAAGCTTCCGGACAAGGCCATCGACCTGATCGACGAGGCCGCCTCGCGCGTGCGCATCGAGAACGAATCGCTCCCGGCCGAACTGGACGAGCTTCGCCGCCGCATCATGCAACTGGAGATCGAGCGCGAGGCGCTCAAGAAGGAAAAGGACGAGGGCAGCAAGAAACAGCTCGCGGGCGTCGAGAAGACGCTGTCCGAACTGCGCGAGAAGGACCGCGCCCTGACCGCCCGGTGGCAGACGGAGAAGGAACAGCTCGACGCCATCAAGCGGATCAAGGAGGAACTGGCGCGGAAGCAGACCGAGCTGGACGAGGCCCAGCGACAGGGCGATCTCGAACGCGCCGCCCGCATCCGGTACGTGGACCTGCGTCAACTGGAGGATTCGCTCAAGGATCACGAAAAGCGGCTCGCCGATCTGCACGCGGAGGGAGGGCTGCTGCGGGAGGAGGTCACGGCCGAGGAAATCGCCGAGGTCGTCAGCAAGTGGACGGGCATCCCGGTCTCCCGCCTGATGGAAGGCGAGAAGGAAAAGCTCGTGCACATGGAGGAGCGGTTGCACGCCCGCGTGGTGGGTCAGGACGAAGCCGTCCGCGCGGTCTCCGAAGCCGTCCGCCGCTCCCGCGCCGGACTGGGCGATCCGCATCGTCCCATCGGCTCGTTCCTCTTCCTCGGGCCGACCGGTGTGGGCAAGACCGAGCTGTGCAAGGCACTGGCGGAGTTTCTCTTCGACGACGAGGCCGCCTTCATCCGCATCGACATGAGCGAGTACATGGAGCAGCACAGCGTCGCCCGGCTGATCGGCGCCCCGCCGGGATACGTGGGTTATGAGGAGGGCGGTCGACTGACCGAGGCCGTCCATCGTCGCCCCTACAGCGTGGTGCTGTTCGATGAGATCGAAAAGGCGCACCCCGACGTCTTCAACGTCCTGCTCCAGGTGCTCGACGACGGACGACTTACCGACGGGCACGGTCGCACCGTGGACTTCACCAACACCATCGTCGTGATGACCAGCAACGTCGGCAGCGAGTACATCCAGCAGTTGATCGATACGGAGCAAGAAGGGGCGCCCGTCACCGATATCGAAATCGAGATGAAGGTGCGCGAGGCCCTCAAGGCCCGCTTCCGGCCGGAGTTCCTCAACCGCATCGACGAGACGATCATCTTCCATCAGCTCTCCCGTGAGCACCTGGAGAAGATCGTGGACATCCAGGTGGAGCATTTGCGGAAGCGGCTCGCCGATCGGGAGATGAAGCTGGCGCTGACCGACGCCGCCCGCGCGAAACTGGCCCGCGACGGGTACGATCCGGCGTATGGCGCCCGGCCGCTCAAGCGGCTCATCCAGCGGGAGATCGAGAATCCCCTCGCCATGCGCATCCTTCAGGGCGAGTTCGCCCCCGGCGACCATATTCGCGTCGACGTCCGCGGCGATGCCTTTACGTTCGAGAAAGCGCAGGCTCCCGCCGAACCGGAACCGTCCGCAGTGTAGGCGGTTCGCGCCGGGAGCGGCGGGCGCATGCGAGGCGCCGGGTGCGTCTCGTCGTCCAAGGCCTTCGACGATCCGGCGGCACCGTCCCCGTCGCGCCCTGCAACCGGGAGCGGCGCACCGACGACCTCGAGGGAGGCGCGACGTCGAACCGAGCCGCGACCGTCAGGGAGCGGAAAGAACGATGTCGCATGAGGAACCGCGAATCGCGAACGGCCAACGCAACGGAATCCGAGAAAACCGTAC
>CAZNQN010000181.1:4749-5649 GCA_964574925.1 uncultured Phycisphaeraceae bacterium
CTGCCGGTTCGATCCGGCCGTTCCGTTCGTTCAACATTCGCTATTCGCCGTTCCGCATTCTCGTAGACCCGCATGTTCCCGTGTCGACGTGCGCACAGGGAGGGACGGGGATCGTGATGGAGCGAAGAAGCTACAGATAGACCGGTTGGTCGAAGCGAAGGGCGGCGCCGAGGTCCGCCGTCGGATCGTCGCCCATACGCTGCGTCCGCACCACGGTGGCGTAACAGCGCAGACCCGCAAGAGCGGTGGGGATGTCCGCCACGGCACGGTCGGGAAAATGCAACTCGACGCGCTGCCCGACGGCGGGCGCGCAGGTTTTCGGCATGCGCACGAACACCCCGCCCGGACTGATGTCAGCCGCGCGGCACGCAAGAGGTTCGCGTTCCGGAAGCGGCACGAGGTGCAGGGGAGATCGAACCCGCAGGCGCGGCGCGCTGCGGCGGTCTTCGACGGGCGGGGGAGCTTCGACGACGGGCGGGTCGTGTTTGCTTGAGGTGGTGATCGTGGCCATGGCGGCGTCTCCCGATCGGTCCGGCTGCCGGCCGGATCTCGCCTGACTGTAGGCGTTTCCCGCCCGCCGTCAAGGGCCCATAAGGAATCCGACGGAATCCGACAAGGGGCGCCTCGCAGCCCGTTGAAAGCGGAGGGCGTGCCGTGACGTCGCGCAAGCTGAAAGCCCGCGGCTCGGGACGCCCGCACGATCGACCGGAGGCTCGTTCGCGGGTTTCGGATGGTGGATCCGCCTGGGGCTGATTTCGTTGTTGTGAGCGGCTTTCCCGGTATCTACAATGGCGAACCGACCATTTCCGGCTCCGGCAAGGCAATCGCCGGGCTCGGTCGGAGGAGACCTTTATGCGGACCGTGGAGATGCTGGATCTCGGTGGGGAATGGACCCTGTAC
>CAZNQN010000182.1:0-5640 GCA_964574925.1 uncultured Phycisphaeraceae bacterium
GATAGATCTTGTATTTGGTGATGGGAGCGGGTCCATCGGCGACGGAGGCCTTGTCTTCCCCGGATTGTTCCCGCGCCCGTTCGGCGAACTTGCGATCCAGGTTGATGAGCAGATCGACGGCGCGTCCCTGGGTTTCGTTGAGCACGCCGATCAGGACGGTTTCGTCGCCGATCTTTTCCGTCTGGAAGCTGACCGCTTGGATCGAGCCCAGCATCAGGAGGGGATAGAGGACGATGGGCACGACGATCATGGCGATCAGCGTCCGCCGGTCGCGGAGGATGTCCACCAGTTCCTTTCGGTAGATGGTGCGGACGCAGCGGGCGAAGGTCATGAGACGGCCGCCTCCACCGCTTCGTCCGCCCGGATCAGCGACAGAAAGATGTCACTGAGCCGCTCGTGTCCGCTGTCGCGGCGAAGCTCGTCGAAGGTGCCTTCCGCCACCAGCTTGCCCTCGTGGAGCAGCCCGATACGGTCGCAGAGGGTTTCGGCCTCGTCGAGGTAGTGGGTGGAGAGGATCACCGTCTTGCCCTGCTCGCGGACGCGACGGATGTATTCGAGGATGATGCGGTTGCTGATGACGTCCAGTCCCAGGGTCGGTTCGTCGAGGATGAGGATGGGCGGATCGCCCACCAGCGCCCGGGCGATGTTGACGCGCTGCTTCTGCCCCGTGGACAGCGCCCCGCAGCGCAGGTCGGCGAAGGCGGCGATGCCGAGCCAGTCGATCAGCGCCTCGACGCGCCGCCGGGCGGCGTCGCGGTCGAGTCCGTGCAGGTCCGCGAAATACAGCAGCAATTCCCGCGCGGTGAGCCGCTGATAGAGACCGGTATGGGCGGTCAGGAAGCCTAGGCGGCGCTTGACCTCCATGGGGTGGGTGCGGACGTCGAAGCCGGCCAGGCGGGCGGTGCCGCTGGTGGGTTCCATCAGTCCGCTGAGCATCCTGAGAGTGGTGGTTTTTCCCGCTCCGTTGGGTCCCAGCAGGCCGTAAATGTGTCCTTCCCGTACGCGGAAGCTGAGTTCGTCGACGGCGCGCTTGTCCGGTCCGTCCGGGGTGGGGAAGCATTTGACCAGCCTGTCGGCGACGATCATGTCCATGGACGGGGGATTGTAGCCGATCCGCGTGGGGCGGTCATACGGGCGGGGGGAAGGCTGGCTTCGGCACGCGGCGTGCTATACATTCGCCGCCGTCGGCGCGGCGCCGCCGGATGCGCCAGAGACGCCGCCCGATCCGCGAAGGAGACACCATCATGACGCAGACCCGCATCGAGAAAGACAGCATGGGCGAGATGACTGTTCCCGCGGGCGCCTACTGGGGGGCGCAGACGCAACGCGCGGTGGAGAACTTCCCCGTGAGCGGCTACCGCCTCGGGCGGCGCTTCATCCGCGCACTCGGGCTGATCAAGCAGGCGGCGTCCGAGGTCAACCGCGAACTGGGCAAACTCGATCCGGAACGGGCGGAGCTGATCCGCCGGGCCGCGCAGGAAGTGATCGACGGCAAGCTCGACGAGCATTTCGTGCTCGACGTGTTCCAGACGGGCTCGGGCACCAGCTCCAACATGAACGCCAACGAGGTGATCAGCAACCGGGCGATCGAGCTGGCGGGCGGGAAGATCGGCTCCCGCGAACCCGTCCACCCCAACGATCACGTCAACATGGGGCAGTCGAGCAACGACGTGATTCCGACGGCCATCCACGTGTCCGCGGCGGAAGCGCTCCGGCACGACCTCGTGCCCGCCCTGGAACATCTCCATGCCGCGCTGGCGGAGAAGGCGAAGGCGTTCGACGACGTGGTGAAGATCGGCCGCACCCATCTCCAGGACGCCACGCCCATCCGTTTGGGGCAGGAGTTTTCCGGCTACGCCCGTCAGGTGGAGCTGGCGCAGATGCGGGCGATCAAGGCCGTGCGTGCCCTCCGTGAGCTGCCCATCGGCGGAACGGCCGTGGGGACCGGCATCAATACCCATCCGGAATTCGGGCGGCGGATGGCGGAGCGACTTTCCCGCGCGACCGGGATCGAGTTCGTCGAGGCGCAGGACCACTGCGAGGCGCAGGCGTCCAAGGACGCGGTCTGCGAGGTCAGCGGGCAGCTCAAGAGCATCGCGGTGGGGTTGTGGAAGGTGGCCAATGACATCCGCCTGTTGAGCTGCGGACCGCGCTGCGGCATCGGAGAGATCCGGCTTCCCGCCGTCCAGCCGGGCAGCAGCATCATGCCCGGCAAGGTCAACCCGGTGATGAGCGAAATGATGGCCCAGCTCTGTGCCCAGGTGATCGGGGCGGATGCGGCGATCACCGCCGCCTGCCGGGAGAGTTTCTTCGAGCTGAACGTGGGCATGCCGGTGATGGCGTATCATCTCCTCGAGGCCGTCCGGTTGCTGGGCAACGGTGCCCGCCTGTTCGCCGACCGTTGCGTAAAGGGGATCGAGGCCCGCCGGGAGCGGTGTGCGGAACTGATCGAAGGATCGCTGGCGATGTGCACCTCGCTGGCGCCGCGGATCGGGTACGATCAGGCGGCCGCCATCGCCAAGGAGGCGTTCGCCACCGGCAAGACGGTGCGCGAGATCGCACGCGAGCGTGGCGTCCTGCCCGAGGACGAGCTGGAGCGGGTGCTCGATCCGATGAGCATGACCCGTCCCGGATAGGTCGCCGTCGTGGAAGCGCGCCGCCCGGCCGATGCCCGCCGTTCCGATCGATCATCCCCGCCGCGGGATCTTCACGGCCTGTCGGTGCTGGTGATGGGGCTGGGACGGTTCGGCGGCGGGGTGGGCGCGGTCCGCTGGTTGCAACGGCAGGGAGCGTTCGTCACCGTCTCCGACCAGGCCGACGCCGAGTCCCTTCGCGCATCCGTCGAGGCGATCGGCGATTCCGAGCGCGTCCGCCTGCACCTGGGCGGACACGATCCGGCGGACCTGGAGGAGGCGGATCTTTTGGTGGTCAACCCGGCCGTGGACAAGCGGCGGTCTGCCTTTTTTCAGGAGGCGGTTCGTCGCGGGCTGCCCTGGACGACGGAGCTGAACCTGTTCTGCGAGCGCTGCCCCGCCCCGGTGATCGCCGTCACGGGCACCTACGGCAAGAGCACGACGGTGGCGATGCTGGAATCGGCGATGCGGGCGGCGGCGGAGGCGGGACAGGCGCCGTTCGAGCAGGTGTTCGTGGGCGGCAACATCGGGCGGTCGCTGCTGCCGGAGCTTGACCGCATCGGCGCAAACGACCGGGTTGTCCTGGAAATCTCCAATGCTCAGCTCGAGGACCTGCCGCGGATCGACTGGTTTCCGGAGACGGCCGTCATCACCAATCTTTCCCCCCATCATCTCGACCGCCACGGGGGATACGAAGCGTACGTGCAGGCGAAGCTCAATCTGATCGGCCCGCCGTCGCGCACGCGGTCCGAGGGGGCCGGTCCCGTGGCGCCACCCGCGGAGGAATGGCTCCGCCGGCGGGTCGGGGGGGAGCCGGACCGTCTGGTCCGCGTGCCGGAAGGATCACCGCCGCTGCGACTGCGGACGCCCGGTCGGCACAATCGGGCGAACGCCGCCTGCGTGCTGACGATCGCGCGGATCCTGGGATTGCCGGAATCGGCGGTCCGGGAGGCGGTGGAAAGGTTCCCCGGATTGCCCCACCGCATCGAGCACGTGGGGACGTTCGACGGCGTCGATTACTACAACGATTCCAAGTCCACCTCGCCGGAAGCATTGATCGTGGCCCTGGAGGCGATGGAGAAACCGGTCGTGCTCATTGCGGGCGGGTTGGAGAAGGGCTTCGACTGGTCGGGGTGTGCCGAGGAAATCGCCCGTCGCGTGCGGGTTCTCATCGGGACGGGGCAATCGGGACCGGCGCTGGTGGAGGCCGTTCGGGCCGGCGTGGAACAGAGAAAGCAGATGGAGTGTCGGATCGCGGGGGACCTGCCGGAGGCTGTTCGCCTGGCCCGTTCGCTGGCGCAAGCGGGAGAGGCGGTGCTGTACTCCCCCGGGGCGCCCAGCTTCGACGCCTATCCGAACTTCGTCGCGCGGGGGGAACATTTCATCGAGCTGGTGCGTTCGGAACGGGGTGTCGAGCCGCGCGGTCGCTTTTCGTAGCAAACCGGGCGTTTCTCGAAAACGCGGAGCGGTTCTTTCCCGGTCGGACGGGACTTACAGTTCGCGCAGGTGCCATCCGCCGTCGACGTGGAAGACGTTGCCGGTGCTGAAGGGGAAGTGGCCGTGAGCGATGGCGGCGACGGCTTCGGCCACTTCCTCCGGTTTGCCCCAGCGGTTGATGGGCGCCATCCCGCGGGCCAGTTTCTCGTTGTAGTAGCGACGGACGGACTCGGCGGAGGTCATGTCCGTTTCGATGATGCCCGGAGAGATTTCATGGACGCCGATGCCGTATTCCGCCAGCCGGACGGCGAACAGACGGGTGATCATGCTCACACCCGCCTTGCTGATGCAGTATTCGCCATAGTTCTTGGCCGCCGTGTACGACCGCAACGAGGAGATGTTGACGATGTGCCCGCCGCTGATCGTCCCCTGCTGGATGAGCGTGATCATCTGTCGGGCGACGAGCTGGGTGAGGAAGTAGGGGGCCTTGAGATTCGCCGCCAGAATCGCATCGAAGCTCTCCTCTTCCGTTTCCAGCACGTCCTTGCGCACGGCGGGGGCGATCCCCGCGTTGTTGACCAGCATGTCGATCCGCCCGAACCGCTCCATGGTGAACTGCACGAGCAGGTCCCGATGGGACCGGGCGGAGACGTCGGCCTGACAGATGTCCGCGGGCACGCCGAGTTTCTCCACCGCCTGTTTGGTGTCCTCGGCGGCGCCGAGGTTCTCGTTGAAGTTGATCAGCACGGCGTATTCGCACCGTGCCAGCGCCAGACTGATGGCCCGTCCGATTCCACGCGATCCGCCCGTCACCAAGGCGACTTTTCGATCGATCATGCCGCAAGACTCCCATCCGTCGCATACGGTCCCTGTCGTCTCGTACTATATCGACGGCCGGATGCGGTGTCATGGACGTGCCGGGCCGAGATGTGGCGAAGGCGCGGCGGGCGCAAGAAAAAAACCGGGCGATCGAAAGACCGTCGTCCGGTTTTCCGCAGGCCGCCGGTCGGCAGCCGGTTTCTGGGGAAAGGTCAGCTTCGTCCCTTTTGCTGGTCCTTTTCGACCTTGCGCATGGATTTTCGCTGCTGGCGGCGTTTCCGCTCGGAGGGTTTCTCGTAGTAGCTGTGTCGCTTCATGTCCCGCGTCAACCCCTCCCGCTGGCAGAGGCGTTTGAAGCGTTTGAGCATCTGTTGAATCGATTCATTCCGCCGGGGTCTGACCTTTACCACGTTTCCTCCTGTTTGTGTCTGGGAACTCGCTCCTGCCGTCTCCGTCGCCGCCGCGGCGCCGGACCGCCCGCCGCAAGAGGCGGGAACGAGGCATTCTAACCGCGAATATCGGAGCCCGCCAGGGGTGACTTGGATTTCGCCCCAGGGATGTCCTCGCCGGCCGGGATAAGAATCCGGGCCGGGCGGCAGCGCCCGGTTTCGGACGGAAACCGGCGGGTGATCCCCCTGTTTGAAATCCTGCCGCACGGGGTTTTCGCTTCCAGGAGGATCGACGTAACGTATTGATATAAAGTAAGTTACGAAATATTCGGGCGGGATGGCGGGGGTCACTCCTCCTGTGC
>CAZNQN010000183.1:0-1899 GCA_964574925.1 uncultured Phycisphaeraceae bacterium
ATCCGCACCCGTCCGTCCGTCGCACATCCGACGCACAGCAGCCCCACCGCCGCCGCCATGATCCGTCGATCCGTCATCGTCGCTGTCGAGCGTTTCTCAGGATTGCGGGCCGGTTCCTTCCCATCGGTATCGGTCGACGTCCCGTCGCATCGCGCGGGCGAGAGGTCTGCGACTGGGAATCCCTAAACGAAAACCGCTCCAACGGTCACGCCGTTCCCGAATCCCGCCCTCGCCGCCACGTCCGATAGGCGGGCGTTGCCTTTCACCCGCCTATGGAAACAACGTCGCCCGCGCCTTACGGGCGGGTCGGTCACCGCGCGCGCCGTGCGGATGCGGACCCGCCGTTGACCGCCGCCCGCGAGGTGGATAGAGTCTCGGGGGGACGGTATGCCTTCTTGCGAAATCTCGATCGGATACGAACGGCGGTGACCACGCAGACACCCCAACCCGCCCGCATCGTCCACATCCGCGCTTCGACCGGCGGCGCGGGTGACTGGTCGTTCGTCGAGGATCGCCTGCGACGATATGCCGGCGACGTGGACACTTTTCACGACGTGTACCGGGCGCTGGCCTCGATCTGTCGCGGACCCGACGATCCGCCGCCGATCGTGCTGGTGGACCTGGCGACCGTGGGCGAAGCGGAGATGGACGTCTTCCGCGTGCTTTCCCGCCACTGCCCGCGGGTGGAGGTCTACGTCTACCCCGCCGATCCGCACGCGCCGCGGGCGGCGCGAGCGCTCGAACACGCCACCGGCGGACCGCTGACCCGCGACGTGCTGGAGGAACTGCTTTCCCGGCGTCCGGTCTTCCCGGCCGCGGACGCTCCCGCCTCGTCGACCGGTGACGCCGCCGTCCCTGCGACCGAGCCGCCTGCCCGCGCCGTTGAAGGGACGACCGGGGACGCGGCAGCGAACGCCCCCGTTGATCAACGGAGGGAACCGGAGCGTTCCTTTCCTCCCGCGGCACCGGCGGATTCGTCCGAACGGGAGGAACCGAGGCCGGCCCTCGAGGCAACGGAGGGCGATTCGTCTCCATCGTTTCACGCAGAGGTCGAAGCGGAACCGTCGCCGCCGGCGGACGATCGTCAAGATCGTCAAGGTGAACGGGAAGACGAGGAAGAGGACGAAAGCGGTCCGGTCCGGGTTCCCTGGGTTCGCTACGAGGATGCTCCCCGGCGGACGCCGCCGGGGCGGGTGCCGCCGGGGGCGGAGCGCACCTCGCCCGTGCGTCGCGACGGTGTGGGAGATCGCTCGGCGCCGCTGCTGACGGACGAGGAGCTCGAAGCGCTGCTCGGTCCCCCGCCGAGTCTTCCGGAGGGGGAGGACTCCCGCCCGGCTGCGAAAGGCGAAGAACGGGAGCAGGAGTCGTGATGGTGGCACCGTCACCTTCATCGGGTCCGGCGGGCGGTGCGGGCATCTCACCGGCCTCGCCCGAAGACGACAGCGCCGATCGCGCCCTGCTCGTCGGCGCCTCGCCGGAGATCGTCTCGCTCACCGAGCCGCTTCGCCGCCACCTGCCGGGCTTTCGGTGGACGACGCGGTCGTCGTATCTGGAGGGGATCGTGGAAGCCGCCCGCGGTGTCTACCGGGCGGTGTTCGCTCTGCCGGACCCGGCCCTGCCGCGACTGGGGGACGCGGTGGCCGGCTTGCGGGAGGCGGCCGGTCCCGACGCCCGTCTGGTGCTGCTGTGTCCGCCGGAACGGGAACCGCTCGCCCGTTCGGTGCTGGAAACCGGGGCGGACGATTACGTCCTGCTGCCCGTCGAACGGAACGAACTGTATCGTGCCATGGGGTGGCACTCGCTGGAGCCGTCCGCCGGAGGGGGTGATCTTGCAGCCGACGAGCTGAGCCAGCTGACGGACGTGATCCGGGGTCTGGCGGATCGGCCGGGCGTCGTCCT
>CAZNQN010000183.1:1909-3975 GCA_964574925.1 uncultured Phycisphaeraceae bacterium
CGTCGTCCTCCAGCGGGCGGCGGAGATGGTGCGCTCGGCGATCGGGGCGAAGGCGGCGTGGATCGTGACCGAGGGGACGCGGGTGGCCGTCGGTCGCGCGGAAGGAAACCCCGTCCTCAGCGCGACGCTCCGCGTGGCGGACCGATCCGTGGGGCACATTGGCGTCTCCCTGCGGGAGGACGGGCGCCCGTACGCCCCGGCGGAAGCGGAGCGCCTCCGGCAATATGCCGCCCTGCTGGCGGCGGTGCTGGAAGCGGCCGACGCGCAGCGACGATGGCAACAGGCCGCCCGCACCGACGAATGCAGCGGTCTGCCCAACCGCCGGTATCTGTGCGAACGGTTGGACGAGATTCTCGCCGAGGCCGGTCGCCGCCGGCTTCAGGTCTCCGTGCTGGTCTTCGACGTGGACGACTTCAAGTCGTTCAACGACGCCTTCGGCCACGAGGTGGGCGATACGGTGATCCGGGTGGTGGGCGAGACGTTCCGCCGTCACTGCCGGGAACAGGACGTGGTGGCCCGCTACGGGGGGGACGAGTTCGCGGTGGTGTTCTGGGATCCGCACGGCCCGCGGGTGGCGGGTTCGCAACCGCCGGACAGCGCGTTGCGGGTGCTCGATCGGGTACGGGAGGCGCTCGCGCAGGCACCGATCGAGGGTCTGGGCGCAGGCGGGGCGAAGGTGACGATCAGCGGCGGGCTGGCGACCTTCCCCTGGGACGGCCGCACACGGGCGGAACTGCTCAAAAAAGCCGACGAAGCGCTCCTCCAGGCCAAACGCGCCGGAAAAAACCGCGTCTACACCCTCGGCCGGACCCACCGCGACCGGTCCTGAACCGGTCCTTCTGCAGTGTTCACACCCCCATGACGGAAGCGTTCTCCTCGTTTCCGATGCTCCCCTGATTGCCGTTTCTCCGCGCGGCAGCGCGCGCCGGTGACGTTCTTTCCGTAGACGGACGCGGGGTGCGTCCGCCGGAAGGGATGGAATGGTCGCAGGCGTGAACAAGCCTTCCAGAAAGGAACCGGCGCGGGTCCGGCCCGTCGTCCCCCTGCTGCCCTATCAGCGGGAGGACCTGGAGTCGGACGCCCGGTTCCGCTGGAACTGCTGGGCGCGGCAGACGGGCAAGAGCTTCACCAAGTCCCTGCGCCGCATCCTGCGCGGGCTCATCCGGCGGCGGACGCAGATCCTGCTCTCCGCCGGCGAACGGCAGAGCCGGGAGCTGATGGAAAAGGTCCGGCGACACTGTGCGGCCTTGAAGATCGCCACCGATCGACGCGAGGGCGGCTTCTTCCGCGACATGCGGTTCAAGCAGCTCGAGGTGACGTTGCCGCGCGGCGTGCGGATCGTGGCGCTGCCGGCGAATCCGGAAACGGCCCGCGGCTACACCGGCGATGTCTTCCTCGACGAGTTCGCCATGCACGCCCACGACCGGGAGATCTGGGCGGCGGTGTTTCCCAGCGTGCTGCGCGGCGGGGGCGAGCTGGACATCGCGTCCACGCCCAAGGGCAACGCCAACCTGTTCGCCCGCCTCAAGGACAATCCGCTGTTCGAGACGAGCAGCGTCACGTTGCCGGAGGCGATCGCGCAGGGGCTCGACGCCGACGCGGAGGCCATGCGGCGGGCGATGGGCGACGACGCCCTCTACCGGCAGGAGTTCCTCTGCGACTTCCTGGACGGGGCGACGGCGCTGCTCTCGCACGAACAGGTGCGGACCTGCGGCGATCCCTCGTTGCCGCTGTATGCGTCGGCGGAGGAGCTGGCGCGGGAGCGCCGGCCGATGTTCGTCGGCGTGGACGTGGGCCGGATGCGCGACCTGACGGTGGTGTGGGTGCTGGCGCGGGAAGACGACGCGCTGTCGACGGTGGCGTGGTTCGAGCTGGCGTCGGCGCCGTTCCGCGAGCAGTTCGAACTTCTCGAAGGGGTGCTGGCGCATCGGGGCGTGCGGCGCTGCGCCATCGACGCGGGCGGACTGGGGATGCAGCTCGCCGAGCAGGCCGTCGAACGATTCGGCGCCCACCGCGTGGAACCGGTGGTGTTCACGCCAGGGATCAAATCGCAGGCGGCGCTGAAA
>CAZNQN010000183.1:3985-5610 GCA_964574925.1 uncultured Phycisphaeraceae bacterium
CTGAAACTCAAGATGCTGCTGGAGGAGCGGCGGCTTCGCCTGCCCTGCGACGAACGCATCTGCAACGACTTTGTCAGCGTCGAGCGGACGGTGACACGGACGGGTCACCTTCAGCTTTCGGCGCCGCGACGGGAAGGCAGTCACGCAGATCGCTTCTGGGCGGCGGCGCTGGCGGTGCGGGCGGCCGGGGACGCGCGCGGGACCGTCGAAGCCCTCTCCGTCGGACCGCTCGCCTTCGCCCGCCGCGGAACCTGGTAACACCGGATAGAAAGGAACCCCATCGACATGCAAACGGCACAGGCGACGCGAACGAATCGGAGCGGGCGATGGACGCGACGGCTCGTGCATTCCCTGCTGGGGTCGGGCAAGGAGAACGATCGACCGCCGAAGCCGGGGCGCGTGCTCGCCCCGCGGGCGGAGGATTCCATGCGCGACTATCCCGGGGCGGGACTGACGCCGTCGCGGCTGGCGGCCATCCTCCGCGAGGCGGACGACGGCTCGCTCTCCAGCGCCATGCAACTGTTCGAGGAGATGGAGGAGAAGGATCCGCACCTGTTCGCGGTGGCGAACACGCGGCGGCTGGCGCTGACGGGTCTGCCGTGGCAGGTGGTCAGTGCGGCCGAGGTCCGCGACGGCGTGGACCGATCGGCGGCGGAGGAGGCGGCCGCCTATGCCCGCGAGGTGCTGGCCGAACTGCCCGGGTTCGAGGAGAGCCTCCAGCACCTGTCGCTGGCCGTCGGGCGGAACGTGGCGGTGGCGGAACTGGTGTGGGATTTCGTGGACGGTTCGCTTCAGGTGGTGGACGTGGCGCCGGTGGCGTTCACGCGGTTGGCGTTCGACGAGTTCAGCCGGCTTCGCATCCTCACGGAATCGGAGCCGGAGGAGGGGATCGAGCCGGCGCCGAACAAGTTCATCGTGCACACCCCGCACAGCGTGTCGGGGTTTCCGCAGCGGGGCGGGCTGCTGCGGGTGACGGCGATGGCGTATCTGGCGAAGAACCTGGCGCTGAAGGACTGGATGATCTTCGCGGAGGTGTTCGGGATGCCGGTGCGCATCGCCCGCTATGAACCGGGCGCCACGCCGGAGGAGAAGCGCGAACTGCTGTCCATGCTGGAATCGCTGGGCAGCAACGCGGCGGGGATCTTCAGCCGGGCGGTGGAGCTTCAGGTGATCGAGGCGAACCGGGGGACGGCCGGTCCGCCCTATGAACGGCTCGTGGAGTTCCTCAACCGCGAGATGAGCAAGGCGTGGCTGGGACAGACGCTGACCACGGACGTGGCGGGTCAACGGGGGTCGTTCGCCGCCTCGGCGGTGCACGAGAACGTGCGGCGCGACGTACTCGCCGACGACATCCGCAAGGAGGGACGGACGATCCGGCGGGATCTGCTGGCGCCGTTGGTGCGCTTCCGGTTCGGACCCGACGCGCCGGTGCCGTATTTCCGGCGGAAGGTCAGTCCGCCGGACGGTCCGCGCGAACTGGCCGAGCTGCTCGACCTGGCCGTCAACCGCCTGGGGGCGGCGGTGCCGCAAGGCTGGGCGCACGAGGCGCTGGGCATCCCGCGGGCGGCGGCGGAGGAGGCGGTGCTTCCGGGGCGGGGCGAGTGATCGCTCGCGCGGGGGGAAGA
>CAZNQN010000184.1:0-798 GCA_964574925.1 uncultured Phycisphaeraceae bacterium
TCGATGACGCGCACGTGTCGCTTGAGGCGGGTCATCCAGTCGCGCAGTTCGTCGATCGTCGGGATGCCGTCGCTGCGATAGGAGACCAGCAGGATGCTGTCCCGGAACCGCTCGAGCACGGCGCGGAACGTCGAACGGCAACGGTCCGGACTCCCCCACGGATGATCGGCCCGCAAGAGCCGGCGGTGGCGGGAGCGCCGGTCGATCATCGCCGGCCAGTCGTCGTAGCGCATCATCCCCTCCAGGAAGTGGTAGAAGTCGCGGTAGTCGACGCCCGTCCCCGTTCGCCGCAGGTAGGGCGGATCGAGATAGACCAGATCGAACCCGGCGGGCAGCGTCAGGGCGTCGGCACAGAGGGCCCGGCAGCGACCGTTCCCGTCGATCACCGCCCGGTTCGCCTCCCGCACGAAACGGTCGAAGTGGTCCTGAAAGGGGCGGTCCCAGGTCGTCTTGTTGCCGAAGCTTCGCGGCACGTCGGCCGATCGCATGTACAGGTTGCGGCGGTGAAACAGGTTGTAGGGTCGTTTCGCCAAGGCCGCCTGGAACAACGCGAACCACGCCATCGCCCGCCGGTATCGACCGCGGATCGCGTGGATGTTGCCCACGGCCACGTCCAGCCACTCGTTCTCCTCGTCCGTGAAGTAGATGCCGGCGAACTCGTCGCGGATCACCCGGCCATAGGCCCGACCCGGTTGCGGCCTGCCGATCTTTGCGGCGGTCTCGGAGCTCAGACGAACGCGGTCGTTTTCGATCAGGGCGAGTCCGATTTGATGGTTGAAGGCGAGGATGTCGTTATAG
>CAZNQN010000184.1:808-1498 GCA_964574925.1 uncultured Phycisphaeraceae bacterium
TTGTCTTCGAAGATCGGTTTGGGCATGAATGTCACGGTCTTGCCGGCCGCCTTGAACGCATACGCGACCGCCCCCGTGCCGCCGAAGGCGTCAAGCACCGTTTCGAAGTGCAGGTGTCCCGCGGCCTCGACGATCCGCCCCGCCAGCTTGCGCTTGCTGCCCTGATAGCGCGTGCGGGGGAAGCGGCTCAGGAGAAGGGATGGATCCGCTTGCAGAGGGACATCGGAGAAGAGGCCGTTCGACACGACCGGGCGGTCCACGTCGATTCGGCGGCGATTCGATCCTTCGTGTTCCTCCCTGAACATGTCCACCGGGGAAAGAGTGCCCTCGTCGAAGGGCGCAGGGCGTTTACGCGGAGGTCGAGGTCGCGCGCGAGGATGAAGGCGGCGTCGACGACGGCACCACGATCCCCCGCCGTTTCAGCGCCGCCCGCACGAGACCGACGAACATCGGCTGCGGCGCCAGCGGCCTCGACGACAACTCCGGGTGTGCCTGCGTCGCCAGGAAGAACGGGTGCGTCTCCGGCGGCAGTTCCAGCACGTGCATGATCGGATGGTTCGGACTCCGCCCGGAAAAAACCAGCCCCGCCGCTTCCAGTCGTTCGATGTAGTCCGGGTTGACCTCGAAACGATGGCGGAAGCGCAGGCGGATCCGCTCGGCGCGATCGAACAACCGCCACGCCAGCGTCTC
>CAZNQN010000184.1:1508-5596 GCA_964574925.1 uncultured Phycisphaeraceae bacterium
GGCCCGGCACCAACGTAGCCCATCGGTGATCGTCTGTGCTGATCCCACGCAGTCAAACACCACGTCGAACCCGCCAAGCCGCATGTTCCCCCCCAGACCTTCCAGCGCTTTTTGTTCCGGCAGCACGTCGACGACCGGATCGGGACAGTCCGGTTCCAGTTCGGTCGTGTTGGCGTGGGCAAGACCGCAGACGTTGCGGGCGAATTCGATCACCGCAAGCTGCATGCCGTAGCAGATGCCCAGGTAGGGGAGACCCTGCTCGCGGGCGTGGCGAATGCACACGAGTTTCCCGTCCACGCCGCGAAGCCCGAACCCGCCGGGCACGATCACACCGTCCACGTCGGCGAGTCGCTCGGCGACGTTCCCCTCGCCTAGGTCGGAGCTGTCCACCCACTCCAGTCGGACACGCGCGCCCAGCGCCGCGCCCGCGTGTTCCAGCGCCTGGATGATGCTTGCGTAACTGTCGCGCACCGACGTGTATTTTCCGATGATCCCGATGGTGACCGGGTGTTTCGCCTCCCGCACGCGGGTGATGTACCCGTTCCATACCCGGCGAGCCTTCTCCTCCGCCTGTTCGTCGACGCGGTGGGCAAGTCCGAGGATGTCGATCACGGCCGCCTCGATCCCCGCCCCGCGCAACATCTCCGGCACCACGTAGACGCTGTCGCAATCGTGCATGGAGAAGACCCGCTCCATCGGCACGTTGGCGAACAGGGCGATCTTCTCCCGCACCTTCTTGGAGACCGTGCTCTTCGCCCGGCAGGCGATGATGTGGGGATGGATCCCGGCCGCGTTGAGCAGCTTCAAGTTGAGCTGCGCCGGTTTCGACTTCTGCTCGCCCAGGATCTGCGGCTCCACGATGTAGGTCAGGGCGACGAAACAGAAATGTTGCGGCCCCTCCTCGTAGGACATTTCGCGGACCGCCTCGATGAAGTAGGCGTTTTCGACGTCGCCCACCGTGCCGCCGATCTCCACGAAGACGACGTCGGCGCGGGTGGCGGTGGCCAGCTCGCGCAGCCGCAGCTTCACCTCGCCGGTGACATGGGGGATCATCTGCACGTCGCGCCCGAGGTATTCGCCCTTGCGTTCCTTGTCGAGCACGCTGGAGAAGATCTGTCCGCTGGTGGAGAAGTTGAGCTGCGTCAGGTCCTGGTTGAGCATCCGCTCATAGGTGCCCAGGTCCATGTCGCATTCCATGCCGTCGTCCAGCACGAAGACCTCCCCGTGCCGGTACGGGTTGAGCGTGCCGCTGTCGCGGTTGAGGTATCCTTCCAGCTTGATCGGCGCGACGGTCAGCCCCTTGTCCTGAAGAATCTTGGCGAGCGAGCTGGAGAAAATGCCCTTGCCCAGACCGCTCATCACCGTGCCGAACACGACGACGTACTTCGTGCGTCCCGGCTCGTACCCGCCCGGCATGGGGGTGAAGAACTCGGTCTCGTCCGAAACGTGCGACAACGAAGCCAGCAGGTTATCCGGTTTCATGCGTCCCTTCTGCTCTGCGCGTCTTTCTTCACGATCCGGTTCATCGTTTGCCGACTTTTTCCCCCTCGCCGCGGACCCGCCGGACGAAGGCCTCGTAATCCTCCGGCGTGTCGATCCCGACCGATGCCTCTTCCACCATCACCACGCCGATCGGAAACCCGTGCCGGAGCCAGCGCAACTGTTCCAGCGATTCCGTCTCTTCCAGTGAGCCGGCGGGCAACCCTCCCGCGATCCTCCGCAACACCCCGACCCGAAACGCATACACGCCGAGGTGCAGCAGCCAGCGCGACGGACGATCGACCCGCCCGTCCGTCTCCCGCGGATAGGGAATCAGGCTTCGGGAAAAGTACAACGCCCGCCCGGAGGCGTCCACCACCACCTTCACCACGTTCGGATCGAGCGGCGAGCCCGCTCCTTCTTTCGGTCCCGCGTCGTCGAACGGCGCCGCCAGCGTCCCGATGCCGACGTCGCCCGACTCCGCCATGAAGGCGACCAGCCGCTCCAGCGAACGCGGCGCGATCTCCGGTTCGTCCCCCTGGACGTTGAGCACCAGCGCGTCGTCTGTGAGTTGCAACTGTCCGACGGCTTCCGCCACCCGCTCCGTTCCCGTTCGATGGTCGGGGCGGGTCATCACCGCCTCGCCGCCGAAGGAAGTCACAGCCGAGCGGATCCGCTCGTCGTCGGTGGCCACCACCACCCGTTCCACGGCCAAGCAACGCCCAACCTGCTCACAAACGTGTTGAATGAGGAACTTGCCGGTCCTGTCGGCGAGCGGTTTTCCGGGGAAGCGGGTGGAGGCGTATCGGGCGGGAATGACCGCGACGGCCTTCACGCCGCCCTCCGCCGATGCGATTTGTCCGTCCACCGAAGCTGCACATGACGACTATATCCTTGCACCGGCGATCTGTCAAAAAACCGACGCTCATTCGTTCCGGTTCCAGCGCCGATCGCCGATTCTCTTGACGCCCCCACAACTTCGCCGCGAATCCTCCGTCCGAGCGAGCTGCGACAGCCCCCACCGAGCCGCGGGCTTTAGCCCGCGCGATCATCCCCCCCGCGGCTGAACGTCATCTCTCCGCCGCCTCCGCGATCGCCTGCCTGCGCCTGTCTGCGTGCCACGCCCAAGCGGGCGCATCCG
This sequence comes from uncultured Phycisphaeraceae bacterium, assembly GCA_964574925.1. Lineage (GTDB taxonomy): Bacteria > Planctomycetota > Phycisphaerae > UBA1845 > UBA1845 > CAZNQN01. The sequence continues at coordinate 4,129 of CAZNQN010000184.1, forward strand.
CACGCAGACAGGTCATGGAGCGGTAGAGCGGATGTCGAATGATGAATTGCGAATGAGGCGGGCTTGGGGCGACGGGTTGCCGCACCTGTTCCGCCGGGCGCCTTGCTACGGGTTCCCTTGTCCCTCAAGGCGCTGAAGCCCGGTGTGCGCGAGGACGTTTTGCGGATCCCGGCGGAGCAGCGTGCGGAAGACGCGGACGGCATCGTCCTTGCGATCGGACATCGCCAGCAGGCGGCCGTACTCTTCGAGCCATTCGATCGGCGCCGTCTCCAGCGGCAGGTCGAGCGCTTCGAGGACCGCCAAGGCCTCGTGCGCCGCCAGCTTCCCCCGAATCGCCGCCCGTTCGCGCAGCGCCCGGGCGAGCCGGAGGGCATCCTCCGTCGTGGGGGCTGATCCGCCGGCCGTCTTCGCCCGCAGCGCCTCGATCAAATACTGGTACTGGGCATCGAGCAGGGCCAGAGGAGGGAGCATCCCCGGTTGCGCCGCCACGTCCCGGCGGGCGAGGTGCACCGCCCGCTCCAGCACGTCGAAGGCCTCCTTCCACCGCTTCGCCCGATGGTAGAGCCGACCGAGGTGCGAAACGTAGACGGCATGATTCCAACCGTCGGCCTCGCAGGTCTCTTTCGCCCGCCGGATCGCTTCGTCGAGCGCGCCCAATCGGATGGCCGCCACCGACAGTCCGTACAGGATCGACGGATCCTGCGGTTTGATCCGGTCGGCCCGCAGGTAGTGGCTTCGCCCCAGTTGCGGATACGTATCGACGAGCAGGCGTCCCAAGGTCCGATAGGCCCGCCAGTCCGTCCCCCCGACTTCGGTCCGCACGTACGCTTGCAGCACCCGGGATGCCGCCGCCGATTTTCCCTGCAACGCGAGCAGCCGACCTTCAAACCCTTTCAGGCGAGGGTGATCGGGTTGAACCGACCGGAGCGATTTGATCGCCTCGGCCGCTCGACGAAGGTTTTCGGACCGTTGCTCGGCGGTGAAATACGCCGTCACGTCCTCCAGCCGGTCGAGGATCTCCGTGATCCGTTTCACAAGGCGGGCGGGATCCGCGGGCCACGGTTCCTGCCCGAAGGCGACGCTCCTCCGCCCGGGATCCCAGGATCCGGCGGTCCCCAGGCACAAGAGTCCGAAAACAAGGCAGGGAATCGCTTGCACGCGCACCCAGGCCGCACGGATCCCCGCGATCGGTCTCGTATTCGGGTTTTTCATCGCGCCTCCCCCTGATTGTCGGCGGGATGCCGCGATTCGACCAGCCGGATGCTTTCCTGTCGCAAGGCAGGAAGGTCCGAAAACGCGCCGTCTCCTTCCTTTTTTCCAAGAGAGACCTTGACAGAGGGGGACACGTTCGGCGATACTGGATGTTGTGTCCGAAAGGGGGACAGTGTCCCGGCGCGCGGGAAGCGTCTTGTCGCGGGCTTGGGGCGCGAAAAACGGGGGGACAGAACAACGGCGTCAAGGCCGGCAT
>CAZNQN010000185.1:0-1136 GCA_964574925.1 uncultured Phycisphaeraceae bacterium
GGTCTCCGGACCGGCGACGGACATAAGTTCTGCCGGGTCCGGACTGGCGATCTTCGAGCCGACGGAGGCGGGGGCGTATTCGTTCCAGTGCATCGGAACGGATGCAGCCGGTCGGGAGGGCCAGCCGGCCGCGGTGACCGTCGTGGTCAGCGAGGGCGGACGCGGCGGACGACGCTGACGGTGAGGTTCGCACGCGATGTGTGCCCCGTGTGCCGACGAAGGGAACCGCGTTGCGAGGCGTGGGGCGGAGTCGAGGTGCTCGCGCTGGGGGATTTGCCATTCGACATTCGGGACCGCTCCCTCGCCTGTCTGTGTGCGTGCCCGCACGCCTGCCTGTGCGTCGCCCGCAGGCAGGCGGTCGCTGCGCAGTTTTCCCGCTCCCTCACGGTCGCGGCGCAGTTGAGCGGTCGCGGCGCAGTTGGACGGTCGCGGTTCTGTTCTTACGAGTTCGGCTCTGTTGAAGGACGCGGAGCGCTTCAGTACTTCTCCGAGGTGGCCAGGTCGAAGCCCTCGTGGCGGGGGTTGGGGGTGACCTTGCGGTATTCGGCGCGGCAAGCGTAGCAGGTCGTCACCCGTCCGACGAAAGCGTAGATCGCCAGATCGAGCAGCACCGCTCCGGCGAGGATCGACCAGGCGATGCGCACGTCGATGCGGAAATAGTAGATCGCCGCCAGGCCGAAAACGATCACGATCAGCAGGCCCAGGCGCTGCGGGAAATCCTTGCGGATGAACAGCTCCTCACAGCCGCAGATCGCGCAGCGGTCCACCATGTTGCGTTCGCGCATGGCGTCGGTGACGCGGATGCGGTTGGGTTTGCCGCATCGCGGGCAGGTCATGGTGTCGCCGCACTGTTCGAGCGGCTCGTATTCGATCAGGGCGACGCAGCCGTCCTGCGGGCAGTGATAGCGGATCTGCATGAGGGTTCGATGTCGTGTCGGGTTTGGGCGTTCCGTCGGGTCACCACGGCCAGCCCCACTCCAAGGTCAGTTGCCGGGCGGCCAGCTCGCCAATGTACACGAAGAGGGAGCCGAAGTAGAGGATGCCGGTGGCGGACTGGGTCGAGCGAAGGCGGACGCAATCGACGACCATGTAGACGAACACGACGACGGCAAGCAGTCCCAGCCCCACCCGCAGCG
>CAZNQN010000185.1:1146-5590 GCA_964574925.1 uncultured Phycisphaeraceae bacterium
ACCACCTAGATCCACACTCGCAGCGCCGACCGCAGCGTCAGGAGCATCCAGTCGTTGACGAGAGCAGCCGTCAGGCCGGGGGTCGTGAACGGTGTCGGGTCGGTTCCCCCCGCTCGCCCGGCGATCCACCATCCGAGGAGCAGGAGGATCGGCAGCAGGATCGCGCGCAAGGTCAACGACCACGCGACCAGGCGGGTGAAGTGTCGCAGGGGGGCGATGGTCATCCGGGTGGCGGTGAGGTAGGCGTGTCCGAGCAGCCACGTCACGGTGATGCTGCCCGTGAGGAGGGCGGCGGCGGCGTGGCTGACGATCAGGACGGGCAGCAGGATGCCGAGGGGAACGGGACCGGTTCGTAAGGCGGCAGATTCGTGCAGGATGCCCGCTCCCACGCCCGCCCATCCTCCGAGGAGGGTGAGCATTCGGTAGGCCGAGGGGTGTCGATCGCTCCAGGGGGCGAGCAGGGCGAGGGCGGCCCCGCATCCGCCGCTTAGGATCCCGGCGATCACCATGATCGTGTGGGAGGCGGAGGAGGCGGTCGGCGGATGGAGAACGTTCCACGTCGTCAGTCCGCAGGAGAGAGCGAGCACCAGAAAGCCCGTCAGGCGCAGGAACCGCCATGCCACCTGGTCGGTCCGCGCGGTGGCGAGGATCACGAGGATCCCCCCCGTCAAATCGTATCCGAAGGTCGTGAGCATGGGGTCAGGGTTCCCGTCGGCCGGTCCGCGTTCTATCCGTGGACCGCAGAGGATGCGGATTGTCGAGGACCGATCGCCCCGGTGCAAGTTCGTCGTCGGAGTCCGAGCGCTCTCGTATCAACCGTGGGTCGGGTTGGTCAGCGGATCGTTCCGTGCCGCAGATCCGTTCAGCGGATCCGTCCGGATCGGGGAAGGTCGATCCGCGGGTTTGAAGCCCGGAGGGCACGCAGAACGGCGCATAGCGAAGTTCCGAAGGAACAGAACATCGAATCGGACTCGATCGATGAAAGGCGCGTTCATACCCGCGTCTGTTTCCTACGCTGTTCATCATTCGCCATTCGCTTTTCCGCTCCCTCACCTGTCTGCGTGCGAGCACGCACAGGCAGACGGTCGCGGTTCAGTTTTGGGCGGTCGCGGGTCAGTAGTCGGCGCTTGCGGCTTGATCTGGTAGAGAGCGCTGGATCGGCGGAGATTGCCGATCGGCGGCAAAGCCTGCGCGTCGGGGCGGCGGACGAGACGGCGGCGGGTTCCATCGCCGGGCTTCCTTCCGATTTTCGTAACGTATTGATTGTCAAAAGGTTACGATTCCTCGGTTCGCGTTTCGAGAGGGGGGATCACGTCTTCGCCGGACCGTGTGGCACGGTCGTTGACAAAGAGGGGGCGTGGCGGTCCGCGCGACGGACCGAGCGGGGAGGAGAACGGATGAAACCATCCAACGTCTCAGATGGGATGCGGGACGCGGGTGACAGCCTTCCGTCATCGGACTGGGCGGCGCTGGGGCGGCTGGTGCGACGGCGGACGCTGGAGGCGGTGGCCGGACACTTCGCCCGCCTGGGTCGTTCTGCGGAATCGCAGACGGGAACGGTCCGCCCCGGACACGGGCGGAGTGCCAGTGCATCGCGCGGGCTGAAGCCCGCGGCCCGGGATACGAACACGAACCACGCCCCGGAACGGAAGGCGTCGGAGTATTGCGTGGACGAAGGCGGCGCGGAGCGCGTTGCGGACGGCGGAGTGTTTTCAAGCGGGAAGCGATGAGCAGTTACGGGCTGTGGCTGTCGGCGGCGGGGATGAAGATCAGCGGGCACAAGCAGACGCTGATCGCCAACAACCTCGCCAACGCGGAGACGACGGGGTTCAAGCGGGATCTGGCCGTCGTGCTCGAACGTCCGGTGGAGAGCCGGGAAGGTCCCGGCGGGATGCCGTTCGTCCATCCGGTGCTGGACGGGATGGGCGGCGGGGTGAACGTGCGGCCGACGTTCCACGATTTTTCGCCCGGCCCGATCGAGCACACGGGGCGACCGCTGGACGTGGCACTCGACGGTGAAGGGTTCCTGACCGTCAGCGACGGCAAGACGACGCGCTACACGCGGGACGGCGTGATGACGGTCAACCGGAGGGGTGAGCTTGTGCTGTCTTCCGGAGGCGGGCGATGGCGGGTGCTGGACGAAAGCGGCTCGCCGATCGTGTTCCAGCGGGGAAAAGGGGCGGTGACGATCCTGCCGGACGGCACGGTGCGACAGGGAAAGACGGCGGTGGGGAAACTGGCGCGTGTGCGGGCGGACGATCCGCAGGCCATGCGGAAGGTCGGCGAGAACCTCTTCGAGATCGGTGACGCGAAGATGTCACCAAGCGACGTGCGGATCGTGCCGGAGGCACGGGAGGGCGCCAACGTGGAGGTGGTCTCGACGCTGGCGACGATGATCGAGGCGGCGCGGGCGTATCAGCTCAACGCCACCATGATCCAGATGCAGGACGAACTGACGGGACAGGTGCTGACGGTCGGACGACCGGTCTGACGGGTCGGAAAGGGAAACGCGGCGACGATGACGTACACGGCCTTGCAGGCATCCGCTTCCGGCATGCGGGCGCTGGATGAGAAGCTCAACGTGGTGGCCAACAATCTGGCCAACGTCAACACGGTGGGGTTCAAGCGTTCGCGGGTCAACTTCGAGGACCTGTTGTATCAGGTCCGGCGGGAACCGGGCGTGCCCAACCTGGAGGAGGAGCCGATTCCGCACGGGATCGTGGTGGGCACGGGCGTGAAGGTTTCGGGGACGCAGTTGAACTTCGCCACCGGGGCGGTGGATACGACGGGCCGACCGCTGGACATCCAGATCGAGGGCGTGGGCTTCTTCCAGGTGCGAACGGTGCAGGACGGCGACATCCAGATCGCGTACACGCGGGCGGGGAACTTCGTGCGCAATGCGGAGGGGAACCTGGTGCTGGCCAACTCCGGCGGGGCGACGCTGGAGCCGCCGATCACCCTGCCGGACGACACGATCGAGATCGTGGTGGGGCGAAACGGCGAGGTACGCGTGCGGCAGCAGGGTTCGAACACGCTCAGCACCGTGGGACAGATCGAGCTCGCCCGGTTCGTCAACCCGGAGGGGCTCAAGCAGATCGGGCGGAACCTGTACGTGGAGACGGACGCGTCCGGTCCGCCGCTGACGGGGACGCCGCAGACGGACGGTCTGGGGGCGACCGTGCAGGGATCGCTGGAGATGAGCAACGTCGATCCGGTGCGGGAGCTGATCGACCTGATCACCACGCAGCGGGCGTTCGAGTTCAACAGTCAGGTCATCCAGAGTGCGGATGAGTCCATGCAGATCGTAGCCAACCTGAGGAGGTTCTAGCCGGTGAGTAGGCGAAACGACTGAGCGGGGCGATCGGCTCGCGAACGGATGCGGGTCGCGCCGGCAGGATGCAGCCATGCAGCGCAAGGATTGCGAAAACATGAGGGCTTTCGGCGGTCGAACGTTCCGGCGGGGACGTTTCGTGTTGTGCGCGTTCCTGTTGGGGGGCGGATGGATCTCGCCGTTGTCCGCCCGCGCTCAGCAGCGGGTGCACGTCTTCCGATCCGCGGTGGTTGTCGGAGAGGCGGTCCGCCTGTCGGACGTCGTCGAGATGAGCGGGTTCGATCCCGAAAGCGCGCGGCAACTGGCGGCGACCGTGGTGGCGGAATCGCCGCCGCCGGGCGGATCGCGCGTGATCCCGATCGATGCGGTGCGCGACGCCCTGCGAGCGGGCGGGGCGAATCTGGCCCGTGTGACGCTCAGCGGTTCGGTTCGTTGCACGGTTCGGCGACCGACTGAAGTCTCGTCTTCGGCACGGCAAGCGGCGCAGGTCGGACCGGACGGCCGGTATGGGAAGACGCAACCGGTTGCCGGTCGGAAGGCGCGAAACCGGACGGGGACCGATGGGACGTCGCATCGTCCGACGCTGCGCGACGCAGTGGTCGCCTATTTCGATCGCGAGCTGGCCCGTTACGGCGGTCGGGCGGACGTGGTGTTCAGTGAGGCCGACGCACAGGCGCTGGAACTGTCGGGACCGACGTACGAATTCCGCGTGCGGCGTCGCAACGGGCCGCTGCTCGGGTTGATTCCCCTCGAGGTGGACGTTCTCTCGCAGGGTCGGCGGGTGCGGACGGTCTCGGTGGCGGCGCGGGTGTCGCTGATTCGCCAGGAAGTGGTGGCGCGGCGGGCCATCAACCAGGGGGCCGCCATCGACGCCGACGACGTGGAGCGGGTGAGCATCACGCGGCACAAGCTCTCCGGCGGCGGGGTGACGGACCCGGCGGTGGTGATCGGGCAGCGGGCGCGGCGGTTCATCCCGGCCGGTTCGTTCATCACGCCGGAGATGGTGGAATCGGTGCCGCTGGTCGTGCGGGGGCAGCTCGTGACGCTGGTGTCGGTCAGCGGATCGGTGCGGGTGGTGACCAGCGCGCGGGCGGCGCATGACGGATTGCTTGG